>JANJWE010000263.1 GCA_024709705.1 Flavobacterium sp.
GTGTCAATCGTATAGGGAACGATTCTAACGGATTACAATATACCGGACATTCTCAAGTTATAGACGAATTAGGCAATTGTATTTTGGAACCTCAAAAAGAAGAAGGTCATTTTACGGTTACTATGTCGCTTCAAAAAATACACGAAACACGAGAAAAACTTAATTTTTTAAAAGATAAAGATTCTTTTTCGGCAAATTGGGAAGTAAGTACTTAATTTTCGGGAAGCAGTAAGGTCTGATCTACATCCCAATTGGCCCGAACATCAATTTCTGTAGGAAAATAATAAACTTTTTCGGGTTGTTTTCTCTGTAAAAATGAACCGGTATCCCATTTTCCATTTTTATTTTCATCATAAATGATTCGAATGGTAAACATGTTGGGTTGTAACAAATTAAAATCAAATTCGGTTTTATTTTGACTGTATTCTGTGGCAATCACATCGCCTTTATTGTTGAGTAATTCTACCAAAAACGGAAAGGATTTTACACCTTCTAATCTCAGTTTAAGATTTCCATATTCAGAATGTTCTTTGGTGCTAAATCGGTAGAGTAACGAATCGTTAGAACGATCTAAATAATCAGTTATGGCCTCTTTGTCTACAAAAAGGGTATATTTTTCTAATGGGTCTTTATTGAATTCAATTTGTATTTGTTGAGGTTCTTCAAGGTATTTTGTTGTAAAAGGAACTGCTGTCGAATCTTTTCGAATTAAACGCAATAAATCTTTATTGATTTTTTTTACAGGTGTTGTACTGTTCAAGGAAAAGGTTTCTCTAAAGTGCAATGTCCCGCTTTGTTGTGCTGACAACTGTAAAGTATCGGGTTTTTGCGATTTATATTTAATCCAATAGGTTTTTGCGTAGGCTTCTTTTTCAATTTTCACTTGAAGAGAATCCGATTTTAAAGGTTTAAACCAAAGTTGAAGGGAATCTTTTTTAGGATAAGGAGTTGTAATTACAGGGATTTCTTCTATTTCGTTGGAAATAGACACTTTGCTGCCGTCAGCCAATCCTTCATAACCCAACAACAAACGATTTCCAGATGCTTGAGAGGGCTTCAAAGCTTTAAAGTTGTTTTTTTCTTTGAATAAAGACAATTTATATTGGTTTTCAGAAGGAATGGTCACCGTATCTTGAACAAAGGCAATTTTATCTGTTTTGGGATTAAACAGGTTGTTACTATTGGCATCTTTTAATGCCAACAAAAGGTATTTCCCGGCTTTTAAGTTGGTTAAATTAAATTGGGCCGAGCTGTCTAAAGTATTGGTAACATATCTGGGAACTTGTTTGTAAATAATCGAATCGGTAAAGGTTGGGGAATATTCATAAAGCATTACCGTTACAAAATTATCAGGCTTTTTTTCAAAGGCATCCGAAATGGTACCCGAAAGTTGCAAAGAATCGATATAAGTTCCGGTTGAGAAAACGTATTTAAACTGGGAAAGCGGATTTCCTTCGTTGTTATCTTGAATACTTTGACCAAAGTTAAAACTGTAAGTTGTGTTGGGGCTTAAAGTATCTTTTATTTTTATCGTAAGTATTTTAGTAGCACTTGTTGGAATAATTTCGGGGGCATTTTTCAGAGGTGGTGAAACGATTAACTGTTTATTTAAATCTTTCAGTTTAATGTATTCATCAAAATAGATTTTTATTTCTTTTTTTGTAAAAGAAGTTGAAAAATTTTTAGGATCACTCAATTTGATTACAGGCGGAATAGTATCTTTTACCCCACCAGTGATGTAACCTCTTTTGGCACATCCCATTAGACTTAAAGCCAATATAAGAAAAACAAAAAATCGCATCCAAAAAGAATTAGTGAGCCACAAAATAACAATTATATTTAGTGGAAATGAAATCTTTTGACTTTTTCTTTGTTTTTTAATGGGTGTAGGCCAAGCAGGCAAGGCTTATTTTTGCATTAGGAATAGTTAGAAGAGCTTTTCCGCTGGCTTCTAATGTAGCCCCGGTTGTAAAGACATCGTCTACAATCAAAAAATGTTTGGATTCCATTTCTTTTGTATAATAAGCTCTAAAAACGGTTTTCTGTCCAAAAGATCGGTCTAGAAGTTTTTTTCGGGTTTGAGTTTTGGTATAGTTTTCTCGTACTAAAATCGTGTCATGATAAGGTATTTTGAGAGATTTTGCTATGGTTTTACCAAATTCAGCCACTTGATTATACCCTCTTTCTTTCATACGCTTTTGATGTAATGGTACCGGAATAACTGCATCAAAAGGGGTTTTTAAATGGATTTTTTGCAGTTCATCGGCATACATTTGCCCTAGCAATGTACCTATTTCTTGATGTCCTCTGTACTTTAAGTGATGAATGAGTTGTTGCACGTTTCCTTTTTTGTGAAAATACAAATAAGCAGAAGCATGTATTAGCGGAAGTCTACCGTATAGTTTTTGATAAAGTTCATTGTTTTCTATGTCAGTATGTCGTGTTCTGGGCAAGGTATGCATACACTCGATACACAGTATTTTTTCATGAGTTAACAAAGGATAATTACAAGAAAAACAGATTCTGGGGAAGAAAAGGTGTAGAATTTCAGAAAACATGCTGTATGGCTTTTATTAATCAGAATTGGCTTATATAATTTCAAAGATATAAATTTTTTAAAACTTTTGTACAACGCTGTGATTTCAAGTGAGTTTTTATATTTTTGCACCATTATGGCAAAACAAGAAGATAATTTTAAAAATGTAATTTCACACGCAAAAGAGTACGGATTTATTTTTCCGTCCAGTGAAATTTATGACGGTTTGAGTGCCGTGTACGATTATGCTCAAAACGGAGTAGAATTGAAGAAAAACATTCGTGAATACTGGTGGAAATCAATGGTGCAAATGCACGAAAATATCGTGGGAATTGATGCTGCAATTTTTATGCATCCTACCACTTGGAAAGCTTCCGGTCACGTAGATGCGTTTAATGACCCGTTGATTGACAACAAAGATTCCAAAAAAAGATACCGTGCCGATGTGTTAATTGAGGATTATGCCGAAAAATTAAACCAAAAAGCACAAAAAGAAATCGATAAAGCCAGAGAACGCTTTGGTGATGCTTTTGATGAAGCCCAATATGTAACCACCAATGCCCGTGTGATGGAATACAAAGCCAAACAACGTGAGATTCTGGAACGAATGGCACGTTCGTTGGGTAATGAAGATTTGGCCGATGTAAAGGCGTTAATAGAAGAATTGGAAATCGCTTGTCCGGAGTCGGGTTCTCGCAATTGGACCGAAGTACGTCAGTTTAACTTGATGTTTGGTACCAAATTAGGTGCTTCTGCCGATTCTGCAATGGATTTATACTTGCGTCCGGAAACGGCACAAGGAATTTTTGTAAATTTCTTAAACGTACAAAAATCGGGTCGAATGAAAATTCCATTCGGAATTGCTCAAACCGGAAAAGCATTCAGAAACGAGATTGTGGCTCGTCAATTCATTTTCCGCATGCGTGAATTTGAACAAATGGAAATGCAATTTTTCGTAAAACCGGGCGAAGAAATGAAATGGTATGAATACTGGAAAGAAACCCGTTTAAAATGGCATTTATCCCTTGGATTAGGTAAAGAAAATTACCGTTTTCACGACCATGAAAAATTGGCTCATTATGCCAATGCAGCAGCCGATATCGAATTTAATTTTCCATTTGGGTTCAAAGAATTGGAAGGAATTCACTCCAGAACTGATTTCGATTTGAAAGCACACGAGCAATATTCAGGTAAAAAACTACAATACTTTGATACAGAGGAAAATAGAAACTATGTTCCGTATGTAGTGGAAACTTCGGTTGGTTTAGATCGTATGTTTTTGGCTGTTTTCTCCAATTCATTAGTTGAAGAAACCTTAGAAGACGGTTCAACCCGCACTGTTTTGCGTTTGCCATCGGTTTTAGCACCAACCAAAGCGGCCATTTTACCTTTGGTAAAGAAAGACGGATTACCGGAAATTTCACGTAAGATTGTAGAAGAATTAAAATGGGATTTCAACGTAGCCTATGATGAAAAAGATGCTGTAGGTCGTCGTTACAGAAGACAAGATGCGTTAGGAACACCGTTTTGTATCACGGTTGATCATCAAACCGCAGAAGATGAAACCGTTACTATTCGTCACAGAGACTCAATGCAACAAGATCGCGTGAAAATATCGGAATTAAGACAAATCATTTCCGATGACGTTTCGATGCGAAATTGGTTGATGAAAATGTAAATTTTACTTATTCAAAAAAAAATCCCAAATCTCAATGACTTGAAATTTGGGATTTTTTTATTAAACCTCTTTAATTAGAATCTATATCCTACAGTTATTCCGCCTCTACCAATAAATTCATAATCACGATTATCATTGTATTCACTAAATAGATTTCTACCTATTCCGGCATTAATTTCAAAAATAACGCCGCGTTTTGAAATCCATTTGCTTCCTACTCCAATTCCAAAGGCAAAGTCGGTTATGGTTTTTCTGTTCTCAAAATAAGTATTTCCACTAGCGTCATAAACATAGTCATCCACTTGATTGAGCATACCAAAACCCTCTGCAAAGAAACCTGCAGCCGGCTTTTTACCAAAATAAAAACGGTAATAAGGGGTTAAAGCAAACTTTACTTCGATGTCGTTTACCATAGAAAAACCGGCACTAATACCAATTCCGGATTCTTCATTTAACAATCGTTCATAAGTTGCTTCAAAGTTTCCAAAAACAAGCATTAGAGCATTCCCTTTGATTTCATTGCGTTTAAAATCAGTGTTTTCTTGAGCGATTGCAATCGAGAAGAATCCGAAGAGCAGAAAAGAGCAGAGTAATTTTTTCATTGTTTTTTTAGTTATAATTTGTTTCAAATTAACAAAAACTATGCCTTACATTTTGTTTATTTCCAAAAAAAGCAAACTACTACAGTATATTTTTTGTTTAAGACTTTGTTGATAATTAAAAATTTTCAAATTTCAACGATTCATAATTATACCTAAAATTGTAGTTAATTTACTATTGTGCCCCAATAGTCTACCCGTATTAACTTATTTTTCCTTTGGTATTGACTAATTGATTTCTGAAGCAGAATTCTTTGTGCAATAAAAAAGGCAAATGAAGTACAGGTATATTTTACTTGACGATGACTCTAAAAGTATTTTGAAAATGAGATCTGTAATGGATCAATTTTCAAATACTACTTGCGTGGGGACTGCTTCTACGTACAATGAGGGCTTAGATTTGATTTTGGAACACCAACCGGAGTTAGTTTTTCTTGAAATCAATCCGCTTACCAAAGAATCCGGATTGTCTTTATTGTTAATAAACGAACTCTACCGTTATTTACCTATTGTCCCCAAGATTGTTGCCATTTCTCATGATCCTTCATTGGCTTATGAAGCTTTTAAATTTGATGTTTTTGATTTTTTAATCAAACCTTTTGATGCGAGTGCTATTCGAAAAACACTATTAAGATTAGATAAACAATCGATTTTTAATGAGAAGCCTAATGAGTTGGTAAAAAATCTACCGTTACAATTAGAATCTGAACCCATCGAAATTAAAGACGTTAAAACCATTCAATCCAACCCGCAATTACAGTCAGAGGAAGGTTTGACTCGTGTTTATCAAGAGTTGGCAGAAATTAGTGCTTTGTTGCGACAGGTTTTAGAAAAATCAAATTCATTTCAAACGTCCGAAGATTTAAGTTTACAAATTAGTGAGAAGATCACAGATTTAATTCAAGAAAAAATTGAAGGAGTCCCCCAGCCAGATTGGATTGAAAAATGGAATGCCAAGGCATTTGTTGAAAAACCAACTGAACTTAAATCTCATGAAGTAAAACGAAATTTAATTTGTATTAAATCTTATGGAGATTATCGTTTTTTAGAACTGGATGAAATAGCTTTTCTAAAAGCCGATAATAATTCAACCGATATTACAATGAGTTCCGGCGATGAAATCACAGCTTTTAAAACCCTGAAATATTTTGAAGAAAATTTACCCTCTAATTTCTTTAGAATACATAACAGTTACATTGTAAATCAGAATTACATTTCCAGAATTCATACCGGAAATACGGTTTGTTATATCAAAAACTCTAAAGTTCAAATCCCATTTTCCAAGAGCTATAAAGACAATATAGATCAAATATTAACTCATTTGGCCGGAATAGATTTTGGTTCTATTTAAAAAAAGGCATTCTACACGAATTTAAATACATTCTACACTCAAACGGATTTGTTTCACCATTCACCCCTTGATTTTATTGGTGTTAAGACAGAAGCACTCTAATTTTACATCGTGAATAAGAAAAATCCACGTTCGGTTTTGTTGCGATTTCACAAATAAAATTAGATACCAAAAATTACCAAAATAACTTAAAACTAAAATTATCATGAAAACAATCTTAGCCTTTTTAGGTTTGTTTATGTTCGCTTCTGTAACATCAACTGACTTGACTGAGAAAAATGTGGCAAACAATGAGCCTCTCTTGTTAGAGAATGGTGATGGTTCTGCACAGCCAAGAAAAAAACCAGATTTAGCATATTCTTCAGAGAATGGTGACGGTTCTGCTCAACCTAGAAAAAAACCAGATTTAACATACACATCTGAAAATGGTGATGGATCTGCACAACCCAGAAAAAAACCAGATTTAGCTTATGCTTCTGAAAACGGTGATGGTTCTTCTCAACCCAGAAAAAAACCGGATTTAGCTTATACTTCTGAAAATGGAGATGGTTCTGCTCAACCCAGAAAAAAGCCAGATTTAGCTTATGCTTCTGAAAATGGAGATGGATCTGCACAACCCAGAAAAAAACCAGACTTAGCATAAATAAAATATTTTTAAAAAAAAGACTGCTTATCTCATAAGCGGTCTTTTTTTTTTATATTTGATTATTAAATCTAAATTTTTGAATAAAAAAGTAATATATCTATTAGTTATACTAGCAATAGGGTGTAATGAAAAGAAGAGTCTTTTAAAGAATTCATCAGATGTTCAAGACTCTTTAGCTTTTTATTTATCAAATGCTTATAATGATGAATTAACTCTTAAGGATAGAGTTTCTTTCAATAAGAAAGCATTAAACATTTTAGATGATTTACCCAATGATACTTTAACACGAAAAAACTATATGCGAGTAGCTATACGTTTTTTTAACATGGCTATGTATGAAGATTACAAAGCATCTTGTGAAATGGCCAAAAATCTTTCCCTAAAAGCAAATGACACCTTAAATTTAGCTAGAGCTCTCAGTTATCTGGGCGATTACTACAAAGACACTTCTAAAAGTGACAGTGCATTTTTATATTACAATCAAGCCGAAAAAGAATACTTGAAATTGAACAACAATCTCAGAGTTGGCGAGATGTATCTAAAGAAAGCAGAAACCCAATACTACAACCGAGATTTTAGAGGTGCAGAAA
>JANJWE010000272.1 GCA_024709705.1 Flavobacterium sp.
GTAGAGCGGTTGGTTCAAAAAGGCATCCGAGGGATTGAGAAAAGGAACTGGCTGAAAGTAAATCTTTCCGGGAGATTCGGTAGAGATTTTAAGAGCCGACATTTTCCAAGGTGAAGTAACGGGCACCAAACGGTCTCGAGGAATCGCAATCAAGGTGTCCTGTTCCAATACGCGTTGAATCGCTAGTCCGGCTCGAGTTTCGGTAAGAGTCCATCCGGCTTTGAGCCGAATTTTTTCGGTACCGCCCGGCACCATAAGCTGACGCTGATGCGGTTGGTTAGGGTGTAAAGTATAAACGTTGAGCCATTGAGATTGCTGCGGGTTTTGACTGTGCAGCACACCAAAAACCAGGAAAAACACAAGGGTAAACCAACCGCTCGAAAGCCATTTTCTTTGAGAATAAAATAGAGGTCTGGTGTAGAAATACCACATAAAGAAACAGTTAGTTGTAAATATACCCCCTTACAAAACCGAAGTTCGGATAGAAAAGAAGGGATGTTTCTCAAATTTAAGAATATTTTTGCAATCCAAATCATTTTCCACCATCGAAACTAAAAAATTAGCAATTGTTTAATCCCACAACCAATCCCTGAAAACTAAGAACTAAGAACTAAGGACTAAGAACTAAGGACTAAGGACTAAGCACTAGGGACTAAGGACTAAGCACTAAGGACTAAGGACTAAAAAAAGCCTATTCAACAAAATTTTTCTGTTTTTCTACATTTTTTTATTGTTTATCAATAAATAATGTGTAGATTTGCCATCTAATTTTAAATCAATAGAGCGATGTCAAAAAACAATGAGACTATTTTAAAAGGATTGCACGTCATGTCTTGGATTATTTTCTTAGGACTTTGCATTGAGGCCGGAGCCTTAATTTTTAATTGGATTTATGCCTATTTCAATCCGGTAGTGAGCCAAAACTTGTACAAAGGGTTAGACCTTTCGGACATGTATGAAAACCAGTATCCGCATTTTACAGGATTAATGAGTTTAGTGGTAATGGGAGCCATTCTTAAAGCGTACCTCTTTTACTTGGTTATCAAAATTTTCCTAAAACTAAATTGGGTTAAACCCTTTGACATGGAAATAGCAAACCGAATTGAAAAAATAAGTTACGAAGCAGTTGCTATTGCTGTGATAAGTTACATAGCTCAAAAATACACAACTCACCTCATCCACAAAGGATTCGAAGTGAGCGATGTCTCAAACTTCTGGAGTGATACCCCGGCTTTTCTAATGATGGCTGCTATTTTGTACATCATAGCTCAGGTATTCAAAAAAGGAATTGAATTGCAAAATGAAAACGACCTAACTGTTTAAGCCATGCCTATAATCGTAAATCTGGATGTCATGATGGCAAAGCGAAAAATGTCATTAAACGAACTATCGGATAAAGTGGGGCTGACGCTCTCCAATTTATCCATTTTAAAAACCGGAAAAGCAAAAGCAATCCGATTCAGTACCTTAGAAACCATTTGTGAAGTATTAAATTGCCAACCCGGAGATATATTAGAATACGTAAACGACAAAACCGTATATCCTTCAAATTCCTAAAGCAACAAACAAAAAGGGCAAATACTAAATCCAATCCTTAAAAGCACCCAACTCCAAAGCAAAAATTCAGTCTCCCCTCCTTTTGGAGGGGTTGGGTGGTGCTTCCCAATCACCAAAACGATAATCCAAGAACTATGGCCTAAGGACTATAGACTAAGGACTATAGACTAAGGACTAAGGACTATAGACTAAGAACTAAGGACTATTCACTAAGAACTAAGGACTAAGGACTATTCACTAAGGACTAAAAAAAGCAGGCACACATTGAAGGTATTTTCTTAAATAAAATTTTTTAGGTATCAAAATTGTCTATCTTAGCAATAAGCCAACATTTGGTTCGATCTGTACCAATGAGAAAGCTGATAAACTTTAACAAAACGATTAAAAATAACCCCTACTAATGGAAGACAAATTCAAACAATACGAAAAAACAATTAAAAAGAAACACAGTATCGCTTGGACACCCAGTTACAATACCGAATTTACCACCAGACGAAGTGCAAAAGAATTTTGTGCCATTGCCGAAAAAACATGTAAAAATTTAGATTGGGACATCGTTTATCAAGATGACAAATCAATTGAAGCCAAAAGAAAGGAAAAATCGCTAGGTAATGAGCGTTGGACAGAGGGAATTACAGCAACATTTGAATACGGAAAAATCAGGGTTAAAAGTGTTTCTTTGGGTAATGAAATGTGGGATTTTGGCAGAAACTCAAAGCGGGTCAAACTTTTTATATATGCATTTCAAGAAACAGAAAAATCTTATAATGAGGCAGAGCTTCAAAATCTAGTTAACGAAAAAGAATCGGTAAACAATTGGGACGATTATGTAATTCCGGAATCACTCCCACAACCTAAAGAAACAAGAGAACCCCAATTTTACATTCCAGTAATAGGATGTGTAGTACTCTCAATCGTAATAGCCTTATTACTCGCCAAGGTTTCAATTAATGGACTTTACATTATCGGACTGTTTGAGTTCCTGATTGGGATTGCCATAGGTTTTAGTTTTAAGTTTTGGATGAAATGGTCCAATTTCACCGATTACGACAAACTTTATTATGTTGTATTGGGAACCGTGGGTTTAACCTATGGTTTAAATCTCTATTTTCAATACGAAATAATAGTATATGAAACCCATTCGGAACGAATAGGATTCCTGGAATTTCTCAAAATAAAATGGGAATACGGTTTCAAATTTAAAAACACAAATACCGGATGGATAGGCCTCATTGTGCATTGGATTGTTCAATGGGTTATAACCTACTATGTCTCGCTTTTTGCGTTCCTTAGAAATCTATCTACATTCCAACTTGAAAGAGTACCGCCGGAAGTGGTTGACTTTGCTTTCTATCACCTAGTAAAAGACAAAACGGAAGACCAAGTAAGAACAGAGTTGGCAACAAAAGGGTGGATTGAAAAACAAAACCAAGATGAAGTGTTTGAAGCTATCGGAGCATTACAAACATTTCACGAAGCGAATAGAGTATGACATAGGCACTCCCACACACCTATAAACTACTCTCAAATTCAATACAAAATAAGGAAACCCTCTTCACCCATAACCCAAAACTTAAAACTATTCACTAATCACTAAGGACTAAGAACTAAGAACTAAGGACTAAGAACTAAGGACTAAGAACTATGGACTATGGACTAATCACTAAGGACTAACCTCTACTAGAGGAATAATTTGTTTAATCACCACAAATTAGGCAGTGTTGAGACGCTGTATTTAAAAACTCTGGAAACATTTTTGCGTCATGTAAACAAATTTGTTTACATTTGTACTATGAGTTTTCAATTAGAAAAATATAAAGGTATTCATCCAGGAATCATTTTAGAGCGTTTATTAGCGAAAAAAGAGATTTCTCAGCGTCCTTTTGCCCTTTCTATAGGAGAACATCCACAAACCATTAATGCTATTACAAAAGGCAGAAGAAGCCTCAATACGGCATTGGCTTTAAAAATTGAAGCAGCTTTAGGTTTAGAAGAAGGCTCACTGGCATTTCTTCAAACCTATTACGAAATTGCTCAAGAAAAAAAGAAAGCACTTCACACTCCTAACTTATCTAATCTAAGAAAATCACTTTTTTGGGATACCGATGTTTCTAAAATTAATTGGGATAAGCAATACAGAGCGATTATTCAACGTGCTTATGAGAGAGGGAATGAAACTGAGAAAAAAGAGCTAGAAGCTTTTTATGGGGAATATAAAATTAAAACAGCTCTTCGTAATACCAGAAGAAAACCATATACTATCTATAAAAACAAACAAAAAGCATAATGCTCTATTATAATACCGTAAATGATCTACTTAAAAATAGTCTCATTACTTTAATGAATGCACCTATTTTTGAAAATTTCAGATTAGTTGGCGGCACTGCTTTAAGTTTACAAATTGGACATAGAAAATCCATTGATATTGATTTATTTAGTGATGCTGATTATGGTACAATTAATTTCGAAGAAATTGAAGCTTTTTTGAGAGCTACTTTCAACCATGTTAATTCGTTAAATATTCCTCCTGTAATGGGAAAAGCCTATTTTATTGGGGATAACGAAACCAATACTATAAAATTAGATATCTTTTATACGGATACATTTATTCAGCCTTACATCGAAGAAGATGGAATAAGAATGGCAACCATTGAGGAAATTATTGCTATGAAGGTAGATGTCATACAAAGAGGTGGAAGAAAAAAGGATTTTTGGGATTTACACAATTTACTTGATTCGTATGCTATAAGTCAAATGATTGAACTACATGAACAAAGATATCCTTATACGCATAATAGAGATTTAATTATTCAAAATTTTATTCTTTTTGAACAAGCAGATGATGATTTTGACCCAATTTGCTTCAAAGGAAAATATTGGGAGTTTATAAAAGAGGATTTTGAAGAAATAATAAAAAATAATTTTTCCCTTTAATAACTAGTATTTGTAACCCCTAAAGTACACCTCTACCCTCTTTAACCCTTAGGAATAAAAAGAATGCAAAAAGGTAAGGGATTAAATGAATCTTTTTTTTCTAGCTAGGGCCAAGGCTTCTGTTTTAGAATGTACTTGCAATTTTGTATAGATATTTTCGATGTGTCTTCGAATAGTTGAGGGTGAGACTATTAAGTTTTCGGCTATAGCAGTATAAGGTAGCCCTGTTGCTAATTGTTCCAACACTTCAAT
>JANJWE010000029.1 GCA_024709705.1 Flavobacterium sp.
GGCTAAATTAGGTTCATCGGCTTGCCAATAATAATACAAATTCAACCCTTTCCAAATAAAATCTTTTACTTCCAATGCAGAAGGAACCGGATTGTCATCAATGTCTTCACAGGAGATTAAAACCCCAAGAAAGAGAAAAAGTCCCACAAAAAAACGATTCAAATATTTCATAGCTTTTATTTTAATAACGTAAATTTAATAACTTTAGATTAATTTTTAGAACCCTTGTAACAAAAATTAAAGTTAATCGTCTTCACTGTATAACCTAACTTAAAAGCAAACGAATGACCCAATTTGAATTTGTAGAGCTTATATCGCCTTTTAAAGACAAAGTCTTTCGTTTGGCTAAGCGGTTATTGGTAAGTACAGATGAAGCACAAGATGCTACTCAAGACATATTGTTAAAACTTTGGGATAAAAAAGTGAATTTGAAAAACTATTCCAGTGTTGAAGCCTTTGCTATGACAATGACCAAAAATCATTGTTTGGATCAATTGAAATCGAAAAGAGCTTCAAATTTAACTTTAGTGCATTCCAACTATAGAGACAATGCTTCGGGATTAGAACAAAAAGTTGAAGACCGTGATAGTTGGAGTTGGGTAGAAAAAATTATGAGAGAATTGCCCGAGCAACAACGCTTGATCATTCAGCTACGAGATATAGAAAGCTATGAATTTGAACAAATTGCCGAGATACTAAATATGAATGAAACTGCTGTTCGGGTTGCTTTATCCCGTGCCCGAAAAACCATTAAAGAAAAAATGATTAAAACGCATCAATATGGAATTGGAAACTATTAAAATATTACTCGAAAAATATTTCGAAGGGGAAACTTCTATCGAAGAAGAAAAACAATTGAAAACCTATTTCTCCAAACCGGATTGTGCACCCGAACTACAACAATATAAAGAAATGTTTGGTTATTTTGAATCTGAAAAAGATTCCGTTTGGGAAAAAACATTGCCCATTGAAAAGACGTCTAGCCCAAGAAAAATAATTTCTTTTATAAGTCTGGGAATTGCAGCCAGTTTACTTTTATTTGGCGGTATTTTAACTTATAATTCACTCCAAGAAGAAAACAATCAAACTAAGCTAACTTCTTCAGATTTAGGTACTTTTGACAATCCGGAAGAGGCCTTTTTGGAAACTCAAAAAGCCTTGGCTCTGGTATCTCAAAAACTAAACAAAGGACTCGAAGGCGTTAGCTATATAAATGAATATCAAAAAACTACTAATTTAATTTTCAAAAACTAGAAATCATGATAAAATTTTTAACCACTTTAGTAATTGCTCTTGTTTCTCACGTCCTTTTAGGTCAAACCGTCTTTGATAAATTTGACGGCCCTGAAGATATTACAACCATAACCGTGAATAAAAAGATGTTTGAAATGATGAGCAAAGTCAAAACAAACACAACAGATAAAGAGGCTCAACAATACCTTAATCTGGTAAAAAAACTGGAAAACCTAAAAGTATTTGTTACCTCAAATACCAAAATGGCTGCTGATATGAAAGCTACTGCCGAAAAATACATCAAATCACCGGGATTGGAAGAACTCATGCGAGTAAACGACGGTGGAAAAAGTGTAAAAATACACATCCGTTCGGGTGCCAATGGTACTAAAATTAAAGAACTCTTCATGTTTATAGAAGGGGGGCCAAAAGACAAAGAAACCATTATCTTGCTTTTAACCGGCGATTTCGATTTAAATGAAATCTCCTTGTTAACAGATAAAATGAGTTTACCCGGAGGAGAAGATTTGAAAAAAGCTTCAAAAGGAAAAAAATAATTTCAATTTGAATTGTTTCTTTTGGAAACTGAAATGCCAACATCTTTGACATGAAAAACAAGACTACTTCTAAAAAATTTAAATTATGAAAAACTATATATTTTTAATTCTGATTCTAACCCTTACAGGATGTACCAACGAAAGTTCTTTGCAAAAATATTTTGTTGAAAAAACCGAATCATCCGACTTTATAGCCGTTGATATTTCTCCTAATATATTAAATACTGACCCCAATGTTTTATCTGAAGAGCAAAAAAAGGCTTTAAAAACCTTTAAAAAAATGAACATTTTAGCGTTCAAAATGAATGAAACCAATCAAGATAAATATACTCAGGAAAACGCAAAACTTAAGGAGATTCTCAAAGATGAAAAATACCAAGAGCTCATGAAGTTTGGTTCCGGTAAAAGTGGAGCGGCGGTTTATTTCACCGGAAAAGAAGATGCTGTTGATGAATTCATTTTATATGGAGCCCAGTCGGAAACCGGTTTTGCCGTAGTTCGTGTTCTTGGAGATAAAATGAATCCCGAAGATTTTATGGTACTTCTGAGTGCTTTACAAAAATCGGATATCAATCAAGAACATCTCAAACCTCTTGAAGGTTTGTTTAAATAACAGAAGTGTTTTAAAATAAAAAATCCCGATAACTCGGGATTTTTTGTATTCAGTAAACAAAAGATTATTTTCCTCTGTTTGCATATTTGTTTTTGAATTTATCAATACGACCTGCTGTATCAATAAGTTTCGATTTACCTGTGTAAAAAGGGTGTGATGTTCTGGAAATCTCCATTTTAAACACCGGATATTCAACTCCTTCGTGTACAATGGTTTCTTTAGTTTCAACGGTTGATTTAGTAATAAAAACATCTTCGTTTGACATGTCTTTGAAAGCTACTAATCTGTAATTTTCTGGGTGAATTCCTTTTTTCATTTTGTGTAAATCTTTTTCTATTAATGGCTGTGCTACATTTTGCGGCTTTTCATTGTGAAAAGGTATAAACGCCACACAACTTTTTGTTTATACTAATTTTGAGGTGCAAATTTAATCAAATTATTCAAATCGCCAACGTATTTTTTCAAATTATTTAGTGTTGCATAATTTTAATCCCATTGTGTAACATTACAGCCTATTTTTATACTAATTTTAGAAACTAAAACTCAATAAATATGGAAAACAAACAATCGTTAAAAAGTCTGATTCTCTTGTACGGTACAATCTTAGCCGTTATAACCATCTTAATTTCTGTTGTAAAATATGTTTTAGGCAATCACTTGGAAAGAAATGCTTGGGAAAGCATGATCGGAATTGCATTGATGATTATCTTAATTGTACAACCCATCAGATTACTCAAAAAAGGCAATAATGGCTTATTATCTATAAGTCAAGCCCTAAAAATAGGATTGGGTGTTGCAGTAATTTCTGGGATTCTTTCAATTTTTTACTTTGTACTTTTTGCCAACTTCATAGAGCCCAATTTCGCAAATGACGTTTTAGATGCTCAAATGTCTGAAGCCCTTAAACAAAATCCGAATCTTTCTACTGCCGAATTAGAGAAAGGAAAAGAACTTGGAAAAGGACTTGTGATGCCTATGCTTTATGGTGGAATTATAATTGTTAATTTATTTCTGGGCTTTATTATTTCCTTAATTACCGGTTTGGCTTTGAAAAAAGAGTAATTTTAAGATACTTCTTCGTATTTTTGAACTCTTTTAGAACTGTTTTATGGATATATCAGTAGTTATTCCACTACTCAACGAGGAAGAATCTTTATTAGAACTCCATTCCTGGATTGTTCAGGTAATGAATAAAAACCAATACAGCTATGAAATCATCTTTATAGATGATGGTAGCTCAGATAATTCGTGGAATTGCATTACTCAATTATCTCAAGACAACCCTAATGTCAAAGCCATTCGTTTTCTAAAAAATTTCGGAAAATCGCAAGCTTTACATGCCGGTTTTGCCAAAGCACAAGGCAATGTAGTTATTACCATGGATGCCGATTTGCAAGACAACCCCGAAGAAATTCCGGAATTGTATAAAATGATTATGCATCAACAATACGACTTGGTTTCCGGATGGAAAAAAAAGCGATATGATGCAGTTGTATCTAAAAATTTACCTTCAAAATTATTCAATTGGGCTGCCCGAAAAACATCCGGAGTTCAATTGAATGACTTTAATTGCGGCTTAAAAGCCTATAAAAATCTAGTCATCAAAAACATTGAAGTATCCGGAGAAATGCACCGCTATATTCCGGTATTGGCAAAAAATGCCGGTTTTTCAAAAATTGGTGAAAAGGTGGTGAAACACCAAGCAAGAAAATATGGTGAAACCAAATTTGGTATGGAACGTTTTATCAACGGTTTTTTGGATTTAATTACCATATGGTTTTTGTCTCGCTTTGGAAAACGACCCATGCATCTTTTTGGAGCGTGGGGCGTAGTGATGTTTCTCATCGGATTTTCTACAGCCGGTTACATCGGAATCTCTAAATTATACCGATTATATAATGACTTACCCTATGATTTGGTAACCAATAGTCCGTATTTTTATATTTCCTTAACCACCATGATAATTGGAACTCAATTGTTCTTAGCCGGATTTTTAGGAGAAATAATTCTACGAAGTAAAAATGCAAGTGAAAATTACAAAATAGCAACTGAATTAAACATGAAATAAATATATCAGCCAACACAACATTTAATATACGCCAAAATCATGAAAACAGAAATTATTCAGCATCAAATTATTGAAATTAGAGGTCAAAAAGTAATGCTTGATTTTCATTTAGCCGAATTATATGAAATCGAAACACGTTCTTTAAAACAAGCAGTCAAACGAAATAAAAATCGTTTTCCGCAAGATTTTATGTTTGAGTTAAATGAAGAAGAAATTCAAAATTTGGTGTCACAATTTGTGATACCATCAAAAGTAAGCTAGGTGGTGCAAAACCTTTCGCCTTTACAGAACAAGGAGTGGCCATGCTTTCAAGTGTGTTAAACTCCGATAAAGCAATTGCTTTTAATATCGCCATTATGCGAACATTTGTATCGATTAGGCATTTTAGCTTGCAATACAAAGAATTAAATGATAAAATAATTGAAATAGAAAAACAGTTTCCTGACATTTATAAAATTTTAAATTTTTTAATGGACAAAGAAAGTAAACCCGGAAACTTTGAACGAAATAAAATAGGATACAAAAAATAAGTATATGCATATACCGGATAACATCTTAAGCAAAGTAAACGAGTGGCTAACCCCTACTTTTGATACCGCTACTCAAGAAGAAATCAAAAATATGATGACTACTTCACCCAAAGAATTAGAAGAAAGTTTTTATAAAAACTTAGAATTTGGTACGGGTGGAATGCGAGGAATCATGGGCGTTGGCACCAATCGTATCAATAAATACACCTTGGGAAAAAATACCCAAGGACTTTCTGATTATTTGAAAAAAACTTTTCCAAGTGAACAACTAAAAGTGGTAATTGCTTATGATTGCCGTCACAATAGTGATACGTTAGCCAAGGTAGTTGCCAATGTATTTTCCGCTAACGGAATCAAAGTTTATCTTTTTGAAGAATTACGTCCAACGCCTGAATTATCATTTGCTTTAAAATATTTAAACTGCCATGCCGGTATTGTTTTGACCGCTTCTCACAATCCACCTGAATACAATGGATACAAAGTATATTGGCAAGATGGAGGGCAATTAGTACCGCCACAAGATGAAGAAATCATTCAGGTAATCGAAGATTTGGCGTATAACGAAATTAAATTTGAAGCCAATGAAAATTTGATTGAATATATTGGAGCTGCTGTTGACGAAGCTTTTTTCAACTCAACGATTGAAAATGCGAGTTTCAATACACCTTCTTCTGCCAAAGAAAATCTAAAAATAGTTTACACTTCTTTACACGGAACCTCTGTAAAAGCCATTCCGGCCGTATTAGCCAAAGCAGGCTATACCGATGTAAACATTGTAAAAGAGCAAGAAGTGCCCGATGGAAATTTTCCAACCGTAAAATCGCCCAATCCTGAAGAACCGGAGGCTCTAACCATGGCTTTGGCTTTAGCCGAAAAAACCAATGCAGATATAGTCATTGGCACCGACCCGGATTCTGACCGTTTGGGAGTGGCGGTTCGCGATACCGAAGGTAAAATGATTTTACTCAACGGAAACCAAACTATGGTCATCATGACTGCCTTTTTGTTAGAACAGTGGAAACGTGAAAGCCGATTCAAAGGCAATGAGTTCATTGGTTCAACCATCGTTTCTACGCCCATGATGTTGGAATTGGCAGCTGCCTATGGAGTTGAATGTAAAGTGGGATTAACCGGATTCAAATGGATTGCCAAATTCATCAAAGATTTTCCGAATCAAAAATTTGTGGGCGGTGGAGAAGAAAGTTTTGGCTTTATGGTGGGTGATGCTGTTCGTGATAAAGATGCCGTAGCGGCTACCCTACTCGTTTGTGAAATTGCCGCACAAGCCAAAGCCGCCGGAAGTTCATTGTATAAAGAACTATTGAACTTATATGTAGATCACGGATTTTATAAAGAATACTTAATTTCTTTGACTAAAAAAGGAATTGAAGGGGCCAACGAAATCAAACAAATGATGGTTGACCTTCGTGAAAATCCGTTGAAAGAAATCAATGGCCAACGTGTGGTCTGTGTGGAAGATTATCAAAATTCAACGGCCAAAAACCTTATCACTGAAGAAGTAGAGCCTATTCACATTCCAAAATCAAATGTTTTGATCTACTATTTAGAAGACGGTACCAAAATTTGTGCTCGCCCA
>JANJWE010000018.1 GCA_024709705.1 Flavobacterium sp.
TGGCACTGTGAGCTGCAAGGGTAGCTCATACCTTTTGCAAAAACTCCAATGTTAAAGGATGATTTGGCATACGAACAGCAACAGTAGAACGACCCGCAGTGATGTAATCGGAAACTGAGGGATGCTTTTCCAAAATAAAAGTAAGCGGTCCCGGCCAAAATTGAGCGGCCAAATCATATACTTTTTGCGGAATATTTACTGCAACACGTTCTAAAGAAGAAACCCCATCAATATGTACAATCAAAGGATTATAGTAAGGTCTGTTTTTCAATTCAAATATAGTGCGTAATGCCTTATCGCTATATATGCTTCCGGCCAATCCGTAAACAGTTTCGGTTGGTATAGCAACCACTTTTTCGCGTTGCAAATAAAAGGCTGCTTTTTTGGTAGATTGAGTAACTATTTTAATCATACGTTAGGGATTACAATTCATACAAAATTCAGGAGATTGCTTCTCCTGACCCAAAGGGAATTTTTTTACAAGAGTATGTGAACAACGAACACAAGAGTAATGAAACGCCAACGGAGAACGGGTAGGTGCCAAACACCATTCGCAAGGAAGACCAGGTTCTACATAACCTATCTGAAAACCGGGTAAACCACAAGATGGACACTGAAATTGAATGGTTTGAACCAACTTTTTAGCGGTTTGTGCAATGACTTGCATTCGCGTGGGATTCCGATGAGCTCTCATATCGGTTTCTACAACTACAGACCCAAACTCTTTTTGAATGCCATGAAATTGATACTTCAGGTCATCCCAATTCAAAGCCTCTTTGTATATTACTTCAGATTTTGGCGATTTTAAAATCAAACCATGAGATGGAAATTGAACTCGTTTTGAAAATCGACTTATGGAATCCCAATCTCTAATTTCTTCTACAGAAAAATTGGTCTCCCAACTCAAATGCGACTCGTAAATTTCCAAGTCATTTTTCGTATCTATAAAAACCAACATCTCATAATCACAACTTCCAAAGAATAGTTCAGGATGAGGTCCAAAAGAACCCTCAGAAGCCACACCGAGGTCAAAACCATAGTGTTTCATACCTTCCAAACATTTTTGCTTAACGGTTTCTTTCATCCCCTCAAGTCTTGGAATTTCCCCGGAAAAAGTACCCCACTTGTCGGTGTTATAATCCGATGGAACCCAAGAAACAACGCCCAACTCTTGCTCTAAGAGAGGAGCTAAAACACGTTCTTTTCCATGCTGGGTAGCAATAAGCAATTTGCGATTTTTAAAGAGCATGTTTTGATTGGGATGCTTTTACCAATTCAACAGAAAGGGTTCCGTTAATAACCAAATCCATTTCGTTTGCTTGTGCTATTTCAATTTGAGCCAAAACCTCTTCAACTACTTTCTGAAGAGCCTCAATGCGTTGCAACGAATGTTTAGCTTTGATCCCAAAACGTTCCTCTGTACTAAAGGCTTCACGCTCGTGATAATTGATTTTGTCATGCAACAAAGTCATCAGTATTTTTTTGGCTTCTGAAGGTAAATAAGTACCTTCAACCAATTGAAAAGAAAAAGAAGTATCCATTAGTTCTAATTTTTAATATGAAACCATTTGAAAACATAAAGCGTAACTAAAATTCCGGATCCCAAAATCAAATAAGCCACTTCGGGTATGGGTAAACCCAAAACAGCCAATACCCCACACAATAGCCATATAAAACAATACAGCAAGCAGGTTCTCGGATTTAAATTTTTAATAAACTTGGACATGTGCATTAATTTTGAGGCAAATTTCTGCAATTACATTCATTTATTTTTATTTATATTTGCTATACATAATATAAATATTATTTATGAATTATACGTTACATCAATTACAGGTATTTTTAAAAGTTACCCAAACCAAGAGTATAACCAAAGCTTCTGAGGAGTTGTTTTTAACCCAACCTGCTGTTTCCATACAGCTTAAAAATTTTCAGGAACAATTTGATTTTCCGTTAACTGAAGTTATTGGCAGACAATTATATGTTACCGATTTTGGAAAAGAGATAGCCGAAGCTGCAGAAAAAATAATCAATGAAGTTCAGGCTATTAATCATAAAACATTAGCCTATAAAGGTCAGCTTTCCGGGAAGCTTAAAATTTCTGTTGTATCAACAGGAAAATATGTTATTCCTTACTTTATGACAGCCTTTGTAAAAAAGCACCCGGGTATCGAGCTGGAATTGGATGTAACCAACAAATCTAAAGTAATTGAAAGTCTCGAAATGAATCAAGTAGATTTCTCATTGGTATCTATTCTCCCTGAAAATTTATCGCTTTCCAAAATTGAATTGATGGAAAACAAGCTCTATTTGGTTGGAAATTCAGATTTTTTGTATTCAAAAAAGAAGAAAGACAAAACAATCCTTAAAGAAATTCCCTTAATTTATAGAGAAAAAGGTTCCGGAACCCGATTTGTTATGGAACAATTCATTAACCAAAATGAATTGCAAATTGAGAAAAAAATGGAACTTACTTCAAATGAAGCGGTAAAACAAGCGGTATTAGCCGGCTTGGGATGCTCTATAATGCCTTTGATTGGTATCAAAAACGAATTAAACAATGGAGACCTACATATTATTCCCGTTGAGGGTTTGCCTTTACAATCCAATTGGAATGTCATTTGGCTTTCGCAAAAAAAACATTCACCGGTTGCTCAAGCCTTCAAACTGTATTTGGAAGAAAACAAAACAGAAATCATCCGGGAAAGATTCAATTGGATATAATCAGTTAACAATCCACAGTAAAACCGGCTTTAAAGCAGTTGCCAGTTGTGCATCTAATTCTTGCATAAATGCATCTGAAACTGCAGGACAACCCCAACTCAAAGGAGCATATCTGGGATAAATTTCTGTTGAAGGAACAGCAGACCAGGAATGCAATACTACAACTCGTTTTACCGCATTGCTATTGGTTGTTTCCAAACCGTGTAGCCAATATTTAACCCGTATTCCCCACGAACTGTAGTCACGTTTCCCAATTTTGTATTTACCCAGCATAGAACAATGACTATCGGGTGTATTACTAAATTTGGCGACTTTATATTTTTCCGGATTATCTTCAAAAACATCACAAGTTCCATGAGTTACCAAGTTTTGATGTGTAAAAGATTTTGTTTTAAAATCATAGACAAAAAATCGATTTTTACCGGAGTGAATAGTCATATCAATTAAAAAATAAAAATCTTCATTAAACTTGTTTTCTTGGCAAAAAGTGAGAGCTTCTTTGTGAGTGGCAGTGTAATCTCTTGTATCCTCTATGGGTTGCTTATGATTACAACTCAACAAAGCAAAAAAGAGGACTAAGAGTAGCTTATTCATAAACCGTTTTTTTTAGTAACTCAAAAATCGCCTGAATAGTATATTCAAATAATAATTCTGATTCACTGCTGAAAACTGAAAACTAACAACTTTTGACTATCTTTGCCGGCTTTTAAAAAATTAAAATATGTTTGGAAATCGATTATTAAAAGGGGTTTTACTGGTTGGATTGGGTGCAACGAGTTACGGAATGCTGGCTACTTTTGTGAAATTAGCCTACAAAGAAAACTTTACGACTGCCGAAGTAACCACGGCTCAATTTGTTTTAGGTATCTTGGGTATTCTGATTATCAATACTTTTCAACGCATCCAAAACAAAAACTCCGCCGAAAAAGCATCGCCCAAAAACATATTTCATTTGATGTTAGCCGGAACCTCATTAGGAATGACAAGTGTATTTTACTATTTGTGTGTTCGGTATATAGACGTCTCTATTGCCATTGTTTTGCTTATGCAAACCGTATGGATGGGAGTACTTTTAGAAATGATATTGGATAAAAAACTACCTTCAACCCGAAAAATCATTGCAGTGGGAGTTGTTCTGGTAGGAACGGTTTTGGCAACCAATCTCATCCACAATGAAGCGGATTTGGATTGGAGAGGTCTTGTGTGGGGTATGTTAGCCGCAGCTTCTTTCACCACTACCATGTTTACAGCAAATCGAGTCGCTTTGGGTATTTCATCTGCACAACGGAGCTTATACATGCTTTTGGGTGGGGCCGTAATTGTTTTTGCTTTTGCTATAGCTACACAAACAACACCTTACAATGGGGCTATATTTCTAAAATGGGGAATTGTTTTGGCTCTCTTCGGAACCATCATACCTCCTATGCTGTTAAATGCAGGTTTTCCGCTCACAGGTATCGGTTTAGGAAGTATCGTTTCATCTCTGGAGCTACCGGTATCTGTTGTAATGGCTTATGTTTTATTAAATGAAAAGGTGAACCCTTCGCAATGGTTTGGCATTTCACTTATAATAGCTGCCATTGTCATCATGAATAGCAATTTCACAAAAAATAAGTAAATTTTTTGTAGAACAAGTTCTACAAACAGAATTTTGTATTATATTTTTCTTAAATTCGTATCAATAATTCAAAATGCGATATGAATTTACCTTGGCATTTATATGCAATGGCACTCCTCTATTTTTTGGCTGGTGTCAACCACTTTAGGAATCCCAAAATTTATTATAAAATTATACCACCTTACTTTGGTAATATTAAAATGATAAATTCCCTCTCCGGTGTAGCCGAAATTCTTTTGGCTATAGGCTTGTGCATCCCACACTATTCAACAATGGCAGCCTGGGGAATTATTGTGCTTTTAATGGCTATTTTTCCGGCTAATGTATATATGTATACCCACGACAAGGCAGCTTTAGGATTATCTAAAACTATACGATTAATCAGACTGCCTTTGCAATTGGTTTTAATTGCTTGGGCCTTTTGCTATACTTAAAAACATAACAATCTAAAACATTACTTATGAAAAAATTATTTGCTGAATTTTTTGGAACCTATTGGCTGGTTTTCGGAGGATGTGGAAGTGCTCTTTTCGCAGCCGGAATTCCAAATGCCGGAATCGGATTTGCCGGGGTTTCCCTTGCTTTCGGTTTAACCGTTTTAACCATGGCTTATGCCATGGGTCCCATTTCAGGAGGTCATTTCAATCCCGCTGTTTCCCTAGGACTTTGGGCGGGTGGAAAATTTGACTCTCGAGAATTACTACCCTATATTATTTCACAATGTGTCGGAGGTCTAGCCGCTGCAGGTACGCTTTATTTCATCCTTAATGGCAGAGAAGACTTTATGGGATTAGACGCCACAAAAGCCGGAGAATTTGCAACCAACGGTTATGGTGATTTCTCG
>JANJWE010000030.1 GCA_024709705.1 Flavobacterium sp.
ACTGCCATTTCCGGCTATAGAATTGTAAAGTGAAGGGGTTGGAATGGTAGTTCCGGTATAATTATTCAAAGGAGAATCTCCATCCGTAATGGTAATATTCCCGGTAGAAGTAGTATTGGTATTAAACGTGATAAACTTCAATTCAATTTGCTCTCCCACAGCCGGCATAAATACCACGGTATTGTCTTGATTGGTACTGTAATTGTCATTACCGCCATTATCGTAAAAACGATACACCAATCCCGATATCAAATTATGAGTACAAGTGGTAGGATTCACCGTAGTGATATCCGTACTTCGTTTAGGAACAATAACCAAATTGTCATTGGCATCTGTTGAAGTCCATGCGATATTGTCAAATGCAGATACTGAAAATCCGGTCGTTGTAGTTCGTAAATCTCGAACGCGGATATAGATACCGCCTCCGGCTTGATTGTTTACCGAACTGAAATCAAAAGAGTATAAACTCCAAACTGTAGTACTTGTAGTTGATAAATCAGCTCCAGCCTGAGTCCAAGTAGCAGATGCAGGATCAACATTCACACTCGGATTGTAATTGGTAGAATACTCTACACGAGCAAACATCCCATTGGTTGATGCGGTAAGAGCTCTGTAGTAAAAAGAAAAAGTATTTACCGAAGCTATTTGAGGTGTAATAAAATAACCGCCTAAAGAACTAGCTATAATTGATGAAGTTCCACCATAATTTGCAGATGTATTTCTACCTACTCCAAAACCCCTCCAAACATTTGAACCGGAAGTCCCTTGAGTATAATTAACTAAATTAACAGGATTACTCACGGTAGCTCCAGTCATTGATATGGTTCCGGATGCTCCCTCAAAAACCTGATAAGGTCCAATACAATCTTGAGCTTGAGTGGTTTGCGGCAAACTCCACAAAGTGAATAAAAAAAGCAAATGTGCCGTAAATCGGGTAAAGTACTGTTGTTTCATAAACGTATCATGCGGCCAAAAAGCCGGGTTAGTCATGGTTTTTGGAAATCAAAACCGGATTGCCTTTCGGGTGGTTAAACCAAAAGAACAAACCCGCACCAAAGCAGTACAGATGTGAAAAAACACGTCATTTTCAACTACAGTCAAAAAATACGTGCCTCTTAAGAATAAAGTAGATAGATAGGGCTCTAACGAAAAAAAACCAAATGCGTAATCTGGTTTTTGTTCCTGACAAATATAACTTTTTTTTTATTTCATACACAAAAAAGTTGTTAATAGCGTAACAATTTCGTAACGCAATTGTCAGAAAAATTACAATATAAAATAAAAAAACCTTTCCGTTTCAGAAAGGTTTTGTTCAAAACAGTAGGAGTAAAACTCCCGTAAATCCAACGCTTTCGCCGGAAAGGAGTGGGCAAAAAGTGTAAATAACAATGTTTTGTAAAGCTACACTCTAGAATTGGAGTCTCCATTTTTTTTCGATGTATAACCAAAAAATCAGACCAATTACACCCCCGCCTAGCGGAGTAAGTCCTTCAAAAGTAAGAATTAAGAGAAAAGAATGTAGAATAAGTTCTACAAATTGAAAAAAAAACGCGTTAACGGAAAAGCACTTTTTGAGTCACAACCGTACCGCTATCCAAAGTGAGTTGAACCAACAATACTTGAGAAGCCAAAGGCAACTGCTCCATACGGGTAGCCGCTGTACTCAATCCGTTTTGTTGAGCCACCAAACGACCTTGCACATCATACACGCGTACCGCTTGCAACAAGGCATCGCCCTGCACCTGTACTATCAAATCGCCCGCATCGGCATACACCAAAGCTTGTGCAGCCGTTACATCGTTTACAGACAACGTACCGGGTTGAAAACGCAACACAAAACGATCGTTAAAAGTACCTTCCGAAGTCGTAAAACCATACGGACCTTGTTTCAAATCGTGCACAAGTCCCAAGTGCAAATCTTCCAAATACACGGCTTGATTGACAAACAAACCGTCAAACTGTGCCAACCCAATACGGAATGCCCCGGCAAAAGAAGTAACCATACCCAACGGGATACGATCGCCCACCGCAAAAGGCAGGCCTTTTCCTTGTATCGAAAGTGGCGTATCCTCCAATAGAGAATACAAGCCCACAGGATTGCTACCCGAAACATAGGCCCCATCATACAATACATCAAAGCCCGAAGTTGCTCCGTCTAAATACCCCACCAACATTTGCTTATAAGCTCCTTGATCGTGGGTTAACTCCAACCACAAACGGTTTTTAGAAACCCCCTCGGCAGAGGAAACCGCAGGAGCCGTTCGGAAAAACGACGTATTCTGTCCGGCCAATCGCATGGTATTTTCAAAACGGGCCGTTCCCGAACTCAAAGCTCGCATAAAGAACCCTTGCCCCGCTGCAATCGTACCATCGGGTACAGACAAATTAAGCCCCGGCGAAACCGCCGCTTGCGTACCTACGCCTCCGGTAAAATTGTACACGGCATAATCATTTGAAGTATAAACATTATTGGTTATCGGCGTATTGTGCGTCCAAAAATACAACGTTCCGCCTACCACACCGGCATGACCCGGATGCGATATAAAAGCATCGGCACTAATAGCACTCGGATACGGATTCCCCAACAAATTCATATCATTAGTTCCCGAGAACACCACAGGAGCCGTAACCAAACCGTTATGAGGTACCCCACGGAATACGCCGTTAAAAACCGTTGGCGTTACCGTATTAAAAGGGGCAATACTGGGAGCCCGAATAATATAACCCCTACCCGCTACAAAAGCAGAAGTAGCGGCCACCGATTGCCAGTTGTACACCGTAGCATTCCAAATATAAAAACGTCCTATATTGGTATACGGAGAAAACGAACCCAACACTTGTCCCGCAACGGGAGAAGACCAATAGGTATAATCGTATGATACCATAGGGGTACTGTTGCGTCTGTAAAAAATAGTTCCGGTATTGGGTAAAGTCGTGTCTTGCAATAAAGAAGCTCCGTTTTCAAAAACCAAAGAGGCGGTTCCGGGCGTACCCGCCGCCAACAACGGATTGGTCAAAGTTAACGTATGACCGCTTTGAAAAGTAACCGTAACTCCGGCTGCCATTTCCAAAGCACAAGCCGATAAATCACCCGTAGAAAGATACGAAGCAGTAAAAACAGCACGTCGCGAAGCATTCGGTAAACCGTTACTCCAGGCAGTTCCGTTCCAAACCGTGGTAGGATAACCCACTGCCGAAACCGTAGAATACACCACCGGACATACCCCGTTACCCAAAACCGCACGGAAATAGCGTATGCCGGTAATGGTACCCATTTGAGCCGAATTTAAGGTGGCTGTAGTCACCGCAATAGGCGTTACATTCACCGTAAACAAAGCATCATCAGCCGACTCCCAACGAACAATCGTACCAAACGACCCCGATAATTCCAAAGGCGAAGGTGTCACACCCCCACACAATTCTTGGTCGCCGTTTAAAGTACCGCCTACAGGTTGCGGGTCAATCGTTACCGTAGCCGTGTTCAAGGTAAAACAACCGTTCACACTGGTTACGGTTCCGGTATAAGTGGTCGTGTTCAAAGGCTTGGCATACACTTGCCCAATGGGCGTATTGGCCACATACGGAATCGTAGCGGCGGCATCGGTGTACAACCCGTCCACGGGCGTCCAAACCACATTCAATATCGGGTTTCCGGCTACAAGCACATTGTCTATCGCCCAACCGTAATCCCAGGTAGCTACAAACAAAAAGCGAATCTTCATTTGAGTCTGACCCACATAGGCATTCATATTGACGGTAGCCAAAGCAAACGAATTGGCCAAACCTTGTGAAGTGGTAAACGATTGTAAGGGAGCCCAACTGCCTCCGGCATCGGTACTCACTTCTACGCGAGCCGTGTTGGGGAAAATATAAAACAAATAATGACGAAACGTCAAAGTAGCGGTACTCAATCCATCCAAACTAAATAGAGGCGACTCCAAAATAGTGCGGGTTTGCACACCGGGTGCCGAACCTTGAGCATCCGAATTGGTTAAGAAAAAAGGAGAGGCATCGGGAGACGACATGGTCACATTCCAAAAAGCTGTAGCATACGCATACGGGCTGTTCTGGATAGTCCAAGCGGCAGCAGCCGGAGTTCCTCCGGTAGATTCATTAATGGATGTCCAGCCACCGGAACCTGCATTGAAATTAGAATTCAACACCGGAACCTGAGAAGCAGCACCCAAATTGGCCGAAATCAATTGTACCGATTCGGCACAAATGGTAGACGCATCCGGACTCAAAAACACCTGAGGCGGAGAAACATTTACGTTTACGGTAAAAGTAACAATATTGGCACACAAGTCGCCAAACGTCTGCGTAGCCAACAAGGTATAAACGGTAGTATCGTTGGGTGCAAATGTAAATCCGGAAACGGCATCTCCTCCCACTCCGGTTGCCGGAGACCAAGAATAAGTACTGTAAGCTCCCAATCCGGTAACCAAAACCGGAGCCGTGATATCTCCACTACAAATTGTAGTTTCCGTAGTACTAATGCCCAACGCAGGTGGCGGAGTCAATGTAACCGGAATAGCCACACGGGCCGAACGACAAACCGTGGTAAATTTCCAGTTGTAGAAATACATATAAAAATTATTGTCAAAGCCGTTACCCGACAAAGTGGCCACCGAGTTGGTATACGGATAAGCCACGTTTTCCAAATTGGTAATCAAGCCTGACGTAGGCACCACATCCAAAAACACATTATAGGTTCCGGAATCCAAAGGCAAATTCATCGCTAGCGTTTGAGGGGTGTTCCCACCCACTACATTGGTCGTGAAATTATAAGAAGCCACAAATTGCCCAATTGAATTGCGAACTGTAAGCGTTCCCGCCTGACCCGAACTTATCGGATAAATATCCAAAGACAATAAAGTACTGGCTTCATTCAACACTATCGTATTAAAAGTAGCTACCGTAGACGGACTGCGATCACCTCCAACAGCATTGGGTGAAGCCGGACCTAAAGTGGCATTCCCGCCCGAAGCTACCGCCTCAACATAAAAAGTAGTAGACGTTAACAAAGAAGAAGGCGTATAAGTTGTTCCGCTGGCCAAAGGGGTACCACCCACCGCAGAAGCATACCATTGGGTAGTCGAACCGGCATTGGGCACAGCCGTTAAAACCGCAGTTCCAACCCCACATCGGGTTACCGGAGGTGCACTCACAAAAAACGGAGGATCACAATCGGTACTGAATTCCTGTACCAAACTCCACACACTACTGCCACCCGGACCACACTCGCCACGCACCCAAAAATAATAAGTTGTAGAAGAAGTCAATCCCGTTAAAGAAACAGACGTTCCGGTAGTGGTTCCCGAGGGTGTAGTAGCTCCGGTAGGTGGCGTAGAAGAAGGCGACAAATAATAGGCATAGCCTACAGACGGAATTTGCTCGGGCTCAGACCAACTCAACGAAGCAGTAGATATACCCACCGAATCTAAAGTGAAAGATTGAGGCTCAAAACAAGTAGGGGCTACAGTAACACTAATATCATCCAATGAAATACTGGTTTGACCGGCTAAAGAATACCCCTGAAATCCTATGCTGTACAAACCGGAGGTAATAGGAGTAAAATCAACAACCGCCGATTGGTAAATGGTACTGAGAATATTGGGTAAATCCAATAAAGTAATGTTCATATCACCAACACTTTGACCCGTACCCCAACGAACCCTAAGGTTTTCAGCCGTGGCTCCCACCCGTTGAGTGTTGTAACGGAAAAACAAGCGATACGTCACCCCGGCATTCAATTGCAATTGCGGAGTAAAAAACCAATCGTCCATTACCGAAGCGGTACTGTTAATATACAAAGCTCGGGGTGCCGAAGCCACATTAATGGTTTGCGTTCGCCACGTGGTAGCATCGGCATTAACATCAGACACCACAGAACAAGAAGGGATACCATTAACTGGGGTTGTATCAAAATTTTGAGTATAGGGGATGGTGTAAAAACCACAGGTAGTAGAAGCAAAAGCACTGCCACTCACCAATGCACATCCCAAACCTACAGCACGTACTCTATAATAATAGGTAGTCACCGGATTCAATCCCGTAACTGCAAAAGAAGTGACATTGCCTACCGGAAAATTGGAATACCCCGGAACCAAATTGGTAAACGTGGCATTGGTAGCCACATCCAAAGTATAACCGGTAGCTCCGGCTACAGCGGTCCAATTGGCCGTAAACTCATTCCCGCCTACCCCCGAAGCCGCTAATATTCCGGGAGCCGGAATACACGTGGTTTGCGAAGTATTCACCATACCCGCCAAATGGTAAAAAGGAGCTCCAAAACAATTGAAGTTATAGGGTATGACCCAATAATAATAGGTAGTGTTATTGGTCAATCCGGTTTGCGTAAAAGTAGTGGCCGTTCCCGAGGAGATCACCGTATAAATCCCGCCCGCCGGAGGCAAGGCAGTGGTATAAAATACGCGGTTTTGAATATCAGCTGCTGTGGGAGGCACATCAACCAAACTGCGTAAAATCAAATAGCCATTGGCATTGGAAGTCCCGGGAGCAAAACTGTTTCCGGTAAAACTATTCACCGTAACCGTGGTACCTCCTACCACCAAATTGCTCAAAGCACCCGTGGGGGTGGTACATGGAAGCGGTGGTGTAAACGTATAAACCAAACCATTATCGGGAAAATCGGCAAAACTGGTTCGAACGGTGCTGTTATTGGCGATTCCGTCAGTGGTTTTTTGAAACCAACTGCTCAAAGCATTCACCCCCGGTTGCAATCGGTTTTTGACGTTACCTTGTGCAAAAGTATTATTGAATCCACGAAGCCCTACTTGCACCCCAACATTAGTGGTTTCCGTAGGAAAACAAAAACCATAGACCAACTGAATGACATTCGTAGTTTCCTGTAAGCGAATTTGAAAATTAAGAGCACCGGGTTGAGTAGCTCGCACAGCATTTTCCCATTGCACCACAAAAGTCCGATTGGGAGCCGTCCCAAGCGTTTCATAACGAATAGACCCGGTATCCGAAAACAAGTTCGTCCCCATGGCACTGATAGCTCCTTCATAGGCATTGGTACTGTTCAAAGGCCCCACATTGTTTGCAGCGGGACGCGTAGCCCCAAACGTAATAAAACCATTGGTACTGATAAAACACTCAGTATACGAAACCCCATCATACACAAAAGTAAAACCCAACGGGGTAAAAGCCGGAGTTCCGGCATAATTATTCCAAGGAGCGGCATAGGCCACAGTACTCGAAGCTCCCAAGGGAGTATAACCCACAATATTTTCTGAAAAACCATAAGAAGAAACCTGAGCTTGGGCTCCGTGGGGAAGACCCAAAACGAAAACAAACAGCAAGAAAACCCGCAAAACAAATGGGGCTTGCCAACATGCCGAAGCAAGAGTAATTCTCAATTTCATAGGCTCGGGGTCTATTGCACTCAACCAATTAAGAGCAAAAGCTCAAAAACGTTAAGTTCTAGTATTCAGTTTTTTCCAGCATAAAAATACACTAAATGTTGATTGCGAATAGCAATTCGGAAGTAAAAAATGAAGAATTCGACCAAATTCAAAAATAATCGACAAACGGCATTTTAGACTTAAAAAGCATCCTACAATTCAGACAGATACACAACCAACACAGACAAGGCAAAAAAAGAACGGAAAAAGACGTGGCGAGGATAAAAAAACCCCTCATACGAAGGGTTTTCCGGGTTTAGATAATAGAAAGTAAACTTTCTAGTATAGGGCAATCTACTGAAACAGCAGAACGAATTTCAAACAAATTATACAGTTGCATTCACAAAACCATCAGCTTTGCGTAAAATCGAACGAATCAACAAGGTTTTGTTCGACATACCCGATTGCAAATACTGCTCTTTTTTGGAAGGTACCAAACTGCGATTGGCTTTTACCGCTCCGGTAGCCGAAGAAGAAGCCGTACTTAAAGTTCCCACAAACCAAGAAGCCATCTCAACAGAAACTACTGCAGCAGCTGGAGTTTCTACAACTGTTTCTACCTTTTCAGCAGTTTCTTGAGCTTCAGCAGGAGCAGGAGTTTGAGCTGTTGCAGCTACCATTCCGGCGAAGAAGAAGAAAAATAAGAAAGAATAAACAGTTTTCATAAAAAGCTTTGGGTTTTGATTTCGGATGTAAAACTACACACACCGCCAAGGCCAACCCGCTTTTTTCGATAACCAACACCAATAATCGATAAAAGACCCCTCTTTAGAATTTAAGAGGAAAAAAAAAGCATTTCATCGAAAGCCAAATTACCGATTCAATAAAAGACTAATCACTAAGCACTAAGGACTAAGGACTAAGAACTATGGACTAAGAACTAAGAACTATGGACTAAGAACTATGGACTATGGACTATGGACTATGGACTATGGACTAAGAACTAAGGACTAAAAAACACCACACCATCCCTCTTTCCTATTTTTTGCTATATTTGTAAGTAAGTGCGTGACTTTTTTATACAATCGGTAGCCTGATTTAACGCATATGCAACATTTAAAAGTCTTTTAAATATGAAAAAATGCAAGGTAACGAACACCTTTATTCTGGCTTGTATAGCTCTACTTTATATGGAGCTTAAGGCTCAAAATAATACCATTACCCGAACGGAAGGACATTTTGTGGCAAATCTTGATTTTACCCCCAATTCCGGAGTGTATAACCAAAGAAAAAACAGAATAAGTAATCCGTTTTTTACTCCTTTTTTTCCACAAGAGTTCACAGCCAATAACATTACGGTAAAAGATATGGTAAAAGGGGCGGTACTATTTATGGATTGGTGGACGTTGTTTGGAGAACCGGTTGAAAATTACAATTTTCAATGGACTTCAACCGGACAATACTATATTTCAGAATACGGGGGAAGGCTCAGTACAACTGTGACCAGAGACAGAGTGGCAAAGTATCCCGACTTATTAATGCGTTTTGATGCCTTAAAACCTTTGGATATTAAATTTATAATTTATTGGAAACACAACAACGAAGCCTATAAAAACCGGCTTCACTATACCTTTTCATCAAGCAATATAAATCATAGCGTTTCTACAAGTATTGCAACCGGCTTACTTTTTGAACCCAGCGGTCGAGAACCCCTGAGTGTGCCCGGAATCAGACAAGGAAAAGGATTGGAATTTATAGATAAAAAATTTGATAATTACCAACATTACAGCCTAAATGAAGAGCAAAAGAAA
>JANJWE010000112.1 GCA_024709705.1 Flavobacterium sp.
ATGGTTTGTCTCAATCTTTATATGGTTTTCAAGTGGGATTGTCTGTACCCATTTTATTCAACGGAAATATTGCAAAATCAAAAGTTGCCAAACTAGAAACCCAAGCTTGGGAATCACAAAAGAAGCAAGAAGAAACTAAAATAGATTCTTACATCAAACAAAAACAAGAAGAAGTAGAACAGCAACAACAAGCCATAGGTTACTACAATGAATATGGAAAAAAAGTATCAGAAGAAATCATAAAAGTAGCCGACAATAGTTACAAACACGGTGAAATCGACTTCTTCCAATACATATTAAGTTTAGAAAACGCCACAACCATTCAAGTAGATTACTTGGATGCCGTAATGCAATACAACATAACTATTTTAGATTTATATTACCTAAACATCGAGAACTAATGATAAAAAATAGCATTTTAATAGCACTAATCGGATTATTCATTTCTTGCAAAGAAGAAAAAACCGAAGTTGTAACTCCAAATAATGGATTGATAACAGTTACCAAAGAACAATTTCAATCTTCCAAAATGGAAATAGCCACTTTGGTTGAAAAGGAGTTTAACGTCACTGTTTCTGCATCAGGAAAAATTGATGTTCCACCACAATATAGGGCTAAAATTTCGCCTTTTATTGGTGGTTATGTAAAATCTTCTCAGTTTTTAGTGGGTGATAAAGTTTCCAAAGGACAAGTTTTGGTAACACTTGAAAACACAGAATACTTAGATATTCAAAAAGATTATGTAGAAGTTGCCGAACAAATTAATTACTTAAAATCAGAATTTGAGCGTCAAAAAACGTTGTACAATGAGAAAATTACTTCTCAAAAAAACTATCTAAAAGCAGAAAGCGATTATCGCCAAGCCAAAGGAATGTATCAAGGTTTACGTGAGAAATTATTGTTATTGAATATCAATCCTGCTAATGTTGAGAAAGGTAAATTTACTTCGGTAATTACTTTGACCGCTCCAATTTCAGGAGATATTACGGTTATGAATGCCAATGTAGGAATGTTTATGTCACCTTCAGATGTGATTATGGAAGTAGTGGATACCCAACATTTATTATTAAATTTAAATGTTTTTGAAAGTGATATTTTAAAAATTAAAGAAGGACAAAATATCGAATTTACGATTCCTCAAGCTTCAAAAGACGTATACAAATCTAAAGTAAAAACCGTTGGAAAATCAATCGAAAATAAAGATAGAAGTATTTCGGTTTTCGGCTTATTACAACCAGAATTAAAAGAAAAATTGTTGTCAGGAATGTTTGCCGAAGCTAAAATTAGCATCGCAACAAAAAAAGGCTTAAGTGTACCAAATGAAGCCGTAACAAAAAGTGGTGACAAGAATTTTGTACTTTTACTTGTGAAAGAAGCGAACAATAACTATAGTTTCAAGAAAACGTTAGTGCAAATAGGAGAAGTTTCAGAACATCATACTGAAATAATTTCAGATGAAAATATACATCAAGAATCAAAAATTTTAGTAAAAGGAGTTTTCGAATTAACGAATTAAAAAATAGAAATTATGAATCAAGCACATTTACACCTGGTTTTTAACCACTTTCCAATCATCGGATTATTCTTTGGAATCGGAATTTTAGCATACGGAATTATAAAAAAACAAACTATTTTAGTTAATACGGCTTATGTAATGTTCATCTTTTGTATGATTATGGCAAAAGCTACAATGATGACAGGCGAAGGAGCTGAGGAAATTGTAGAAGAATTAGGTATTTCTCACGACATTATTCACGAACACGAGGAGTTAGCCGAAAAATTCATGAAAGTATTATATGCTCTTGGCTTACTTTCCATTGCCGGTTTGGTTGCAAATACCAAAAAGCACGCAAAAGCGAGTTTAGTATCCTATTTGGTTCTTGTTTTGGCTTTAGCCGGTTTGGTGTTCTCTAAATTTGTAGGAACTTCTGGAGGTGAAATTCGCCATACAGAAATCAGAACTTCAAATAATTCAAAAGCCACCTTACCGGAAGTTTATGCTCACGAAAAAGAAAGTGATGATAACTGATATGATTTTCAATGCGTTTTTTTTTGTAACAATTTGCTAAAATGTGCGTATAAAAAGTAAACCAAACTTACTTGAGATGAAAAAAGAATTCAATTTTAAAATCATTCCTACCGTTATTGGAGTTATTCTACTCCTCATTTTTTTTATAAAATCAACTATCACCATTGGATCCGGTGAAGCCGGTGTGCTTTATCGTACTTTCGATGGAGGTGTAGTTACAGATGAGCCCCCTTTGGGCGAAGGTTTTCATTTGGTTGCTCCTTGGAATGATGTTTTTATCTATGAAGTTCGTCAACAGGAATTATCGGAACAAATGCAAGTGCTGTCTTCCAACGGTTTGGAAATCAAGTTAGATGCCACGGCTTGGTTTCATCCGCAATATGAAAATACCGGAAAATTGCATAAAGAAAAAGGGGAGAATTACATTGAAAGAGTGATTCGACCCGCCATTCGTTCGGCAGCCAGAAGTGTGGTAGGAAGATATACTCCTGAACAATTGTATTCCACCAAAAGAGATGCTATTCAAGACGAAATTTTTACGGAAACCAAAAAGATTCTAGCCAATCAATACGTGCAACTCAATGAAGTTTTAGTTCGTGATGTTACATTGCCATCTACCATTAAAACAGCGATTGAAACCAAACTAAAACAAGAACAAGAAAGTTTAGAATACGAATTCCGCTTAGAAAAAGCTCAAAAAGAAGCCGAACGTCAACGCATTGAAGCCGAAGGAAAAGCCAAAGCCAATCAAATTTTAAGTGCATCACTTACTGATAAAATTTTACAGGAAAAAGGCATTCAGGCTACTTTAGAATTGTCTAAATCTCAAAACACTAAAGTCATTGTTATCGGTTCCGGAAAAGACGGAATGCCAATTATTTTGGGGAATCAATAGTTCAACAAATCATAAAGTTTCTAAATTTTTTGTTTTCTAAAAATTTTAGTCATTACATTTGTAGCACAAAATAGAATAAAAATGTTTTCAATTCAATTACATCATCACCATCATACCTCCGCTCAAGCGAAGTAATGATGCTATGTAATGAAACCATATAAATCAGAAACCCGTTTGAGTACATCAAGCGGGTTTTTTCTTATTCAGCATTTTTAAAATCCCTTGGTGTACTTTTTTAAAACAAAATTTAAAAATGAATACCTTAAAAATTGCCATTCAAAAATCAGGTCGCCTTCACGACGAAAGTATCCAAATTCTTAGAGATTGTGGTATTTCGGTTTATAATGGAAACGACCAACTCAAAGTTACCGCTTCCAATTTTCCCTTAGAAGTGTATTATCTGCGTAACTCAGACATTCCCCAATATTTGATTGATGGAGTGGTAGATATTGCCATAGTTGGTGATAATTTATTGGTCGAAAAAGGGCAAAACATTCAAATTGCCGAGAAACTAGGTTTCTCCAAATGCAAAGTTTCCGTTGCGGTGCCTAAGAATTTCAATTACAATTCGATTCAAGATTTAAACGGATTACGCGTGGCTACTTCGTATCCAAAAACCGTTGTAGATTATTTTTCTTCCAAAGGAATTTCCGTAGACATTCACCAAATTTCAGGTTCCGTTGAAATTGCTCCAAACATCGGACTTTCCGATGCGATTGTTGATATCGTTTCAAGCGGAAGTACGTTATTCAAAAACGGTTTGAAAGAAGTTGAAGTGATACTAAAAAGCGAAGCCGTATTAGCGGTTTCTCCTCAAATTTCTGATGAAGCCAAACAAGTTTTAACCAAACTTAAATTCCGAATTCAAGCCGTTTTACGTTCAAGAAAATCAAAATATATTTTGATGAATGTACCCAATGATAAAATTGCAGAAATCAGTAAAATTCTTCCGGTTTTAAAAAGTCCAACAGTAATGCCATTAGCAGAAGAAGGTTGGAGTAGTGTGCATTCTGTAATTGACGAAGATAAATTTTGGGAAGTTATTGACCAACTAAAAGAAGCCGGAGCCGAAGGCATTTTAGTTTGCCCAATTGAAAAAATGGTTCTGTAAAAGAAAATAGAGAATAGAATTTAGAATATAGACTTATGAAAAAAATATACAATCCAAAACCGGAAACGTGGTCACAAATTTGCAAAAGACCAACGCAAACGTTCTCTGATGTAGAAGAAACGGTAAAGCAAATTTTCAAAGAAGTACAACAAAAAGGTGATCAAGCCATTGCCAAATATGTCTCTTTCTTTGATGGCGTAACTTTAGAAAATAGTCAAGTAACTTCAGAAGAAATTGAAATCGCTAAAAGTGAAGTTTCAGATGAGCTAAAAGAAGCCATTCAACTAGCCAAATCCAATATCGAACAATTTCACGCAGCTCAAAAAACAAATAAAATTGTGGTAGAAACGACTATTGGAGTTACGTGTTGGCAAGAAAAACGTCCCATACAAAAAGTGGGTTTGTACATTCCGGGCGGAACAGCTCCTTTGTTTTCAACGGTTTTAATGTTGGCAGTTCCTGCAAAATTAGCAGGTTGTAAAGAAATTGTTTTGTGTTCGCCACCCGATAAAAACGGAAAAATTAATGCCGCAATTCTATATGCTGCCGATTTGTGCGGGGTAACAAAAATTTACAAAGTGGGCGGAATTCAAGCCATTGCCGGGATGACATTCGGAACAGTAACCATTCCGCAAGTGTATAAAATCTTCGGACCAGGAAATCAATTTGTAACGATTGCCAAGCAATTTGCTTCCCAAAACGGCGTAGCAATTGACATGCCTGCTGGTCCAAGTGAATTGTTAGTGTATGCAGATGAAACGGCAATTCCAAGTTTTGTAGCTTCCGATTTATTAAGTCAAGCCGAACACGGAAAAGATAGCCAAGTGATTTTAGTTACGACCAATAAAAATATTTTAAACGATGTCGAAGAAGAAATCTACAAGCAATTGAAAGTTCTTCCAAGACAAGAAATCGCACAAGTGGCCATTCAAAATTCCAAATTAATCTTCGTTGAAACCGAAAAAACGGCGTTATCATTAATTAATGAATACGGTCCAGAGCATTTTATCGTATGTTCTAAGAATGAAGATTATTTCGTTGATGGCATTCAAAATGCAGGTTCGATTTTTATTGGGAATTATACACCAGAAAGTGCCGGTGATTATGCTTCAGGAACCAATCACACACTACCAACAAATGGTTATTCAAAGAGTTATAGCGGTGTAAATCTGGAAAGTTTCTTAAAAGCGATGACCTTCCAAAAAATATCAAATGAAGGAATTCAAAACATCGGAAAAGCGATAGAAACCATGGCGGAAGCCGAAGGTTTGCAGGCACACAAAAATGCAGTTACATTAAGACTAAAATAAGAGCTATGAATTTAGAAAACTTAATCCGAGAAAACGTTAAAAAACTGAGTCCCTATTCCTCTGCACGAGACGAATTTGAACAGTTTACAAAGCAAATGATTTATCTAGATGCTAATGAAAATCCGTTTTCTAACGGTATGAATCGCTATCCGGATCCGCAACAAAAGGAACTAAAAGCTATTATTGGCGATAAAAATAATATTCAAAAAGATAATATTCTTTTAGGAAACGGAAGTGATGAAGTCTTAGATTTGATTTTCAGAGCTTTTTGTGAACCGAATCGCGATAATATCATCACATTGCCACCAACCTACGGAATGTATGGGGTTTTAGCGAACATCAATGCTATTGAAAATCGTGAAGTAGTACTAAATGAAGAATTTCAACCGAATGTTGAAGCCATTCTAAATGCTGTGGATAACAATACGAAAATCATCTTTTTGTGTTCGCCTAACAACCCAACAGGAAATTCTTTTACGAATTCATCGGTAATTAAAATTTTGAATCAATTCAATGGGTTGGTGGTAATTGATGAAGCGTATATCGATTTCTCCAAAGACGAAAGTTGGTTAAGCGTTTTGAAAGATTTTCCGAATTTGATGATCACCCAAACGTTGTCAAAAGCCTATGCCATGGCGGGTTTACGTATTGGAATTTTATATGCTTCCAAAGAAATTATTGCAGTTTTAAATAAAATCAAACCACCTTATAATATTAATGTTTTGTCTCAAGAAACAGCAGTAAAAAAGTTGATGCAAAACTCGATGCCAACTCAAGTAAAAAAAATAAAAATCGAACGAAATATACTTATCAAAGCCCTTTCAAAATGCGAATTTGTTGAGAAAATATATCCTTCGGATGCCAATTTTATTTTGATTAAAGTAGATGATGCCAATTTCAGATACCAACAATTTATAGAAAATGGAGTGGTGGTTCGTAACCGAAGCAATCAACCTTTATGCGAAAATTGTTTACGAATCAGTATTGGAACCAAAGAAGAAAACGAACAAATTATGGAATTACTAAAAACCTTCAACAATGCCGAAAAAAATACTATTTATCGATAGAGATGGAACTTTGGTTTTAGAGCCCGAAAATTACCAATTGGACAGCTTAACCAAATTAGAATTCTATCCAAAAGTGTTTCAATTCTTGAGTAAAATTGTCAATGAATTGGACTTTGAACTGGCCATGGTTACCAATCAAGATGGTCTAGGGACCGAGAGTTTTCCGGAAGAAACCTTTTGGCCAACTCAAAATTTCATCCTGAAAGCATTTGAAAATGAAGGCATAACATTTAAGGAAATTTTTATCGACAAAAGTTTTCCAGAAGACAAGGCTCCAACCCGAAAACCCGGAACAGGAATGCTAACCAAGTACTTGAATAATTCGGAATACGATTTGGAGAATTCTTTTGTTATTGGCGATAGAATTACTGATGTAGAATTGGCAAAAAACCTGGGCTCGAAAGCAATTTTCATCAAAAACGAAGAAAATCTGGGCGGAAATGAAACCACAACCTCATGGGAAGAACTCCAAAATGCAATCGCTTTACAAACAACGGATTGGCAGCAGATTTATGAGTTCTTAAAATTGGAACAAAGAACCGCTTCCATAAAAAGAACTACAAATGAAACGGACATCGCTATCACTTTAAATTTAGACGGAACCGGAAAAAGTAACATCAAAACAGGTTTGGCATTCTTTGACCACATGTTGGATCAATTGGCTCGTCACGGTCAAATGGATTTAGACATCCAAGTCAAAGGCGATTTAGAAGTTGACGAACACCACACAATCGAAGATACAGCGATTGCGTTAGGCGAAGTTTTTGCAAAAGCATTAGGTGATAAATTAGGCATCGAACGTTACGGATTTTGTCTCCCAATGGATGATTGTCTGGCTCAAGTTGCCATCGATTTTGGCGGACGTTCTTGGCTAATGTGGCAAGCTCCTTTCAAACGAGAAAAAATTGGGGATATGCCTACCGAAATGTTTTTCCATTTTTTTAAATCTTTTGCCGATGGAGCCAAAGCCAACTTAAACATCAAAGCAGAAGGTTTTAACGAACACCACAAAATTGAAGCGATTTTCAAAGCTTTCGCTAAAGCCATCAAAGCCGCAGTTAAAAGAGATGCAGAGAAAATGATTTTACCAAGTACAAAAGGAATGTTATAAATATTTTTTTCAAGTTTCAGGTTTCAAGTTTATTGAGTTCTGAATAACCTGAAACTTGAAACCTGAAACAAAAACTAATGAAAATAGCTATTATAGATTACGGAGCCGGAAATGTACAAAGTGTCTTATTTGCTTTGAAACGACTGGGTTTTGATGGAATTGTTTCTAATGATTGGAACACCATAAAGACAGCTGATAAAGTTATTTTTCCGGGTGTAGGCGAGGCGAGTAGTGCCATGAAAATGTTAGTGGATAGTGGATTAGACGTATTGATTCCAACACTAAAACAACCGGTTTTAGGAATTTGTCTGGGCATGCAATTGATGTGTAAACACTCCGAAGAAGGCAATACGAATGGATTAGGAATTTTTGATGTTAATGTAGTGAAGTTTTCAAACGAAGTGAAAGTGCCACAAATGGGTTGGAATACGATATTTAATTTGAAATTGCCATTGTTTGAAGGAATTAAAGAAAACGAATTTATGTATTTGGTTCACAGTTTTTATGCACCCTTATCTGAAAACACGATTGCGACCACAAATTACAAACAAGAATACAGCACAGCATTACAACGTGATAATTTCTTCGGAGTCCAATTCCATCCTGAAAAGAGTGGCGTGTTTGGAGAACAAATTTTGAAAAACTTTCTCAACCTATAACCCATTACCAATTACCCAAAACCTAAAAAAATGAGAATAATCCCAGCCATAGACATCATCGAAGGTAAATGCGTCCGACTTTCCAAAGGCGATTACGATACGAAGAAAATATACAACGAAAATCCATTAGAAGTCGCCAAATCCTTTGAAGCCCATGGAATAGAGTATTTGCATTTGGTAGATTTAGATGGTGCCAAATCAAGCCGAATTGTGAATTACAAAGTATTGGAACAAATAGCTTCGAAAACCAATTTAAAAATCGATTTTGGTGGCGGTTTAAAATCGGATGCCGATTTGAAAATGGCTTTCGAAAGTGGAGCCAATCAAATCACAGGCGGAAGTATAGCCATCAAACAATCCAAAGTTTTCAAAAATTGGATTCAACAATACGGTACAGATAAAATCATTTTAGGAGCCGATGCCATGAACGAAAAAGTAGCCATTTCAGGTTGGTTGGAAGAATCCAAAGAAGAACTCATTCCGTTTATTCAAAGTTACCAACAAGAAGGAATAAAATACGTAATTTGTACCGATATTTCCAAAGACGGCATGTTGGAAGGTCCCAGTTTTGAATTGTACCAAAGAATTTTAGAACAAACTAAAGATTTGAAAATCATCGCTTCAGGAGGCATTTCCACAATTGATGAATTACCCAAACTAGCCAAATTAGGTTGCGAAGGAACCATCATCGGGAAAGCCATTTACGAAGGCAGAATTACCTTAAAACAATTAGAAAATTACATAATTAATCAAAAAGCTTAGCACCTTTGCGTCTTTGCGAGAAAAAAAAATATGTTAACAAAAAGAATCATTCCCTGCCTCGACATCAAAAACGGTAGAACCGTAAAAGGGGTAAATTTTGTGGATTTAAAAGATGCTGGAGATCCCGTAGAATTGGCAAAAAAATACGCTGAAACCGGTGCTGACGAACTCGTTTTCCTTGATATTTCAGCAACCGAAGAACGACGTGCTACTCTAATCGATTTGGTCCGAAAAGTAGCAGCAGCCATTAATATTCCGTTTACCGTCGGAGGTGGTATTTCTTCCGTTGCTGATGTAGATGTGTTACTTCGTAATGGTGCCGATAAAATTTCGATTAATTCTTCAGCCGTTAAAAATCCGGATTTGATAAACGAAATTGCCTCAAAATATGGAAGTCAATGCGTTGTTGTTGCTATCGATGCCAAACAAATTGATGAAGATTGGATAGTGCATTTAGTTGGTGGAAAAGTGCCTACCAAATGGAATTTATTCGATTGGGCCAAAGAAGTCGAACAACGTGGTGCCGGAGAAATTTTGTTCACTTCCATGGACAACGACGGAACCAAAAACGGATTTGCCAATGAAGCGTTAGCCCAATTATCCGAAATCGTAAATATTCCCATAATCGCTTCGGGTGGTGCGGGAACTTTGGAACATTTCGCAGAAGCATTCGTGAACGGAAAAGCCGATGCCGCTTTAGCCGCTAGTGTTTTTCACTTTCAAGAAATCGAAATTCCGGCATTGAAACAGTTTTTAATAAATCAAAATATTAAAGTTAGAATATAACTTTTATGAACTTAAAAACGAACTCAATTTAACAATTCAACTTATATGACTTATATGTTTAAAAATAAAACTATGAATATCAACTTCAATAAAACTCCAGACGGTTTAATCCCGGCCATCATCCAAGACAACGAAACC
>JANJWE010000118.1 GCA_024709705.1 Flavobacterium sp.
ATTCTACTTTATATTGTGCATCAACAGAATCATCATTAAAAATCCGATTGATAAACCCTTCTATTTCCTCTTTTTGACTAAGTTTTTGAGCAATCATTTCATTGTCAAAAAAAGTATCTTGATTTTGCTTTACAACTTGCTTTACATTGATTAACGAAGTATTTTCAAGTTCTTTTTTTTTCTCACAAGAAAAAAGAACTGAAAAAATCAAAGCAAATAGAAAAAATCGTATCAAATTAAAAAAAATAGATTGAATTGTAAAGCATAAAATTCTTATCAAAGTTATGAAATTCATTCTTTCAAATCTATACTACCATTTGATTCACTACAATTTAAAATACGATTTTCTAAAAAACAAAAAAACCTCCCATTTCTGAGAGGTTTTGTACCCTGCCTATCGGCAGGCAAGCCGGAGTGGGAACCTGCCTGCCGGCAGGCAGGTCGAACCCACACTCCTAAGAACACGAGTTTGAGTCTTTATTTTCTAAATTATCTCTAATAACTTTCATCTTTTCTTTCCCAACTCCTGATTTAAAGTATTTTTCTCTGAAACGTGCTTCAATTCGTGTTACACATTCTTCAAAATAAGTATAAATGGTTTATATGGTTTTGTTGTTTTATTTCTCCCTGAATTGTGCTCAAAAAATGCGTCTCTCTAAATCATCTGTTAATCCAACATAGATATAATTTCTTTTTAAACTTGATATGGCGTATACAAAAAACATAAATTTTAAATTAAATTTTATAAAAAAAACCTCCCATTTCTGAGAGGTTTTGTACCCGGAGTGGGAATCGAACCCACACTCCTAAGAACACGAGTTTGAGTCGTGCGCGTCTACCAATTCCGCCATCCGGGCAAGGATGCTTATTTGTGGGTGCAAATGTAAATAATTTTTTGACATATTTTCAAGAAAAATGTGGAAAAATTGCTTTAGAAGTTGATTTTTATTTCTAAATTTGCACCTCGTTTCGGCGACACACAACTAACTAACTACAACCGAGACGTTTACACTAGGCTTTTTTGAGCTATTGCTTAAACAAAATAAGTATAAACGTATCGGCATAAAACAACCGATTAAAATGTCACACCAAGAACCCGAAGCAAAAATTTTTGCTTGTTCAAAAAGTGTATACCTAGCTGAAAAAATAGCTGAAAACTATGGCATTCCGCTTGGTAAAGTAACGTTCTCTGAATACAGTGACGGTGAGTTTCAACCGTCTTTTGAAGAATCCATTCGCGGTTTGCGGGTATTCATCGTGTGCTCCACTTTTCCCAGTGCAGACAACTTGATGGAACTCTTGTTAATGATTGATGCTGCCAAAAGGGCATCAGCCAGACACATTACCCCCGTAATTCCATATTTTGGATGGGCCAGACAAGACCGAAAGGACAAACCGAGAGTCCCTATTGGAGCTAAACTCGTTGCCAAACTATTGGAAACAGCCGGAGCAACCCGAATTATGACCATGGATTTACATGCCGATCAAATTCAAGGGTTCTTTGAAAAACCGGTAGACCACTTGTTTGCTTCTACCATATTCTTGCCTTATTTAAGAAGCTTGAATTTGGAGAATTTGACTATTGCTTCCCCGGATATGGGCGGTTCTAAAAGAGCCTATGCCTATTCTAAATTTTTAGAATCCGATGTTGTAATTTGTTACAAGCAACGCAAAATGGCTAATGTTATTGACAGCATGGAACTGATTGGTGAGGTAAAAGGAAGAAACGTTGTTTTGGTTGACGATATGATTGATACCGGCGGAACCCTAGCCAAGGCAGCCGATTTAATGATTGAAAAAGGAGCTCTAAGCGTTCGAGCCATTTGTACACACGCTATTTTATCCGGCGATGCCTACGAAAAAATCGAGAAGTCTAAACTGAGCGAATTAATAGTAACCGATTCTATTCCGTTAAAGAAAGAATCCAACAAAATAAGAGTGGTAAGTTGTGCCCCGCTTTTTGCAGAAGTAATGAATATGGTGCAACACAACAATTCCATTAGTGGGAAGTTTTTGATGTAGGCTTTTGAAAGGTAATAGGTTATTGGTGAAAGGTAATTGGTGATTTGGAATTTAATATAAAAGACAACAAATCTCGGAGAACCGACAACAGATAACCGACAATAGAAAAGAATTTTTATTTATTAATTTTATATATTTTACAATGAAATCGATTACGATTAAAGGATCAGAAAGAGAAAGCGTAGGCAAAAAAGCAACAAAAGCCTTACGTGATGCTGGAATGATTCCTTGCGTTATTTACGGAGGAAATCAACCAGTTCATTTTGCAGCAGAAGAAAAAGCGTTCAAAGGCTTGGTTTACACTCCAAACGCACATACTGTTGTAATTGAATTAGAAAACGGTAAAAAAGCGGATGTTATCTTACAAGACATTCAGTTTGACCCCGTTTCAGATAAAATTTTACACATTGATTTCTATCAGTTAAAAGACGACAAAGAAATCATGATGGAAATCCCGGTTAAAGTTACCGGAACTTCTCCAGGTGTATTGGGTGGTGGTGTTTTACGTTTAAACCAACGTCGTTTGAAAGTAAAAGCTCTTCCAAAAAACCTTCCGGATTTTGTAGAAGCCAATATTTCTGAACTTCAAATGGGTAACAAATTATACGTTACCAAAATTGAAACCAACAATTTCAAATTGATGCACCCAGACAATACGGTTGTAGCTCAAGTAAGAATTTCTCGTGCAGCTATGAAAGCGGCTCAAGAAGCTGCCAAAGCAGAAAAAGGAGCAAAAAAGAAAAAATAATTTTATTTTCTCTATACCCAAAAGCATCGGTTTTCACCGGTGCTTTTTTTATACTTATTATTCCTATTCTCCCGCCACTCTGACTGCTTTTCGAAAGATTGACAAGATAGTGGGCAAACTTCCAACAGGAAATCACAATCAGAATTTCTAAAAATTTTTCCGCTATTCACTACAAGCCGGCTTACCATTCCCATCGGAGGTAAAACGTATTTTCAAACCTTTTCTGTTACCATCATAAACTTTTGTATTTTTGCCAAATGCTAAAATGGATAACCTCACTTTTTCAAAACCAAAAAAAAGTCATTGCACCAGATATGAAAAAATTTCTCATTGTCGGACTCGGAAATATCGGAGCCGAATATGTCAATACCCGTCATAACATTGGGTTTAAAATACTTGATCACTTGGCTAAAAAAGAAAATTTCAGTTTTCAAACTGCCAAATTAGGTGACATTGCCGAATATAAAATTAAAGGCCGAACCCTAATTTTACTAAAACCCAACACCTATATGAATCTTAGCGGGAAAGCCGTAAAATATTGGATGGAAAAAGAAAA
>JANJWE010000154.1 GCA_024709705.1 Flavobacterium sp.
TTACTACTACTATGTTGTGGATTGCCAATAAAGTTACCGCAATCGGACTATCGGAATTTGTAATTGTACCCTCCATAATTTGTTTCGTAGTTCCGTTTTTAATTGCTTCCAGATTAAATGCTTTTAAATGCGAAACCCCAATAAAACAATACAATATTTATGTGGATTACGAACGTCTTTTAAGCAGCAAAACCATGCTATATGTTGGTCTTGGAGCCATAATTTTTGTTCCGGTTTTCAAAATGATAACCGGATTACCACCTTATGTTGGTATGATGTTCAGTTTGGGATTTGTGTGGCTATTTTCAGAATATGTTAAACCATATGAAGGATTCAATAAAAAAGATAAATATCTATATTCAGGCCATAAAGCCCTTACAAAAATTGAATTTTCAAGTATCTTATTTTTCTTAGGTATTTTAATGGCGGTAGCCGGGCTTGAAAGCCTTGTTTTTGGTCAAATAGACGGCAATGATACGGGCACCCTTCGTTACGCGGCGGAAAGTCTTTCCAATGCAATTCCAAATATGGATATTGTGGTTATTCTATTGGGTATGCTTTCATCTGTAATTGATAACGTTCCTTTGGTTGCAGCTTCAATGGGAATGTATACCTACGAAGTAGACAGTCCTATTTGGCATTTCATTGCCTACTCTGCAGGTACAGGTGGTAGTATGCTTATTATAGGCTCTGCTGCTGGTGTGGCAGCTATGGGAATGGAAAAAATAGACTTTATCTGGTACTTAAAAAGAATAACTTGGTTGGCCTTTGTCGGATTTATTTCAGGTGCTCTTGTTTTTATGTTTATAGAACACTACATTCGTTAGACAATTTAAATCACCACTCTAACGTTATTCAATTAATCAATAAAACAAACAATTTAATTTATGCAATCAGCCGATAGTTTAGCAACCGCACAAAACGCTTTAATGGAAGACCAACCAGTAGAAAAAACTTTATCTATTTGGGAATTGGTTACAAGCGGCGGAATTGGAGGACAACTTATAATGTTGACTTTAGGGTTATTACTTTTTGTAGCTCTGTATCTTTATTTTGAACGACTAATGGCAATTAGTGCGGCTTCAAAAATTGATGTCAATTTTATGAATAACATCAAAATGAATATCTTAAACGGTAAAATTGATGCAGCAAAAATGCTTTGTGCACAAACTAACTCACCTGTAGCCCGATTGACTGAAAAAGGGATTTCTAGAATTGGAAAACCATTAGAAGATATAAATACGGCAATAGAAAATGCCGGTAAACTTGAAATTTATAAATTGGAAAAAAACGTTAGTATTCTTGCTACAATTGCCGGAGCTGCACCAATGATTGGTTTCTTGGGTACAGTTATTGGTATGATTCTTGCCTTTCATGAAATGGCTAATGGTGGCGGTCAAATTGAAGTAAAAGCTCTGGCAGGTGGTATTCAAACCGCTATGACCACTACGGTTGCAGGATTGGTAGTTGGTATTATTGCTTACATGGGATACAACCACGTAGTGGTAAAAACAGATAAAGTGGTACACCAAATGGAAGCCAATGCAACTGATTTTCTTGATTTATTAAACGAACCATCTTAATATGAATTTTAGAGGACGCAATAAAGTTACACCCGAATTCAGCATGTCTTCCATGACTGATATCGTATTCTTATTATTGATTTTTTTCATGTTAACTTCAACTATGGTTACAACCAATGCCCTTGATCTTGTTTTACCCAAAGCGAAAGGGATTACAGCTAAAAATCAAAATGTATCTTTAAGTATAACTAAAGATTTACTCTATTATATTGACAAAGAACCGGTTCAAGAAATCGATTTGGAAACAAAAATTCTAGCTCAATTTCCGAATAAAGAAGAAAAATCACTTATTCTGAGAGCAGAGGAAGGAGTGCCTATTGAAAAAGCAGTAGCTATTCTTGATATTGCCAACAGAAATCAGATTAAAGTAGTACTGGCTGTAAGACCCAAATAATTATAAAACGGTTACAGTTTCACGATGAAAGTGAACTTGACCCCAAAAAGGTTCGTTATGAAATATCTAGAAACCGAACACGAAAAAAAATCATTTGTTTTAGCAAGTGCCATAATGGCAATTTTGCTTTTACTTATCCTTTTTTTAGGTCTATCTTACATGGACCCACCACCTGAAAATGGAATTGCCGTAAACTTTGGGAATACCGATTTTGGTTCTGGAAATTTGAACACAACAGAAACTGTTCAAACCGCTCCTCAACCCACTGAATCAAACCCAACCACCAGTCCAACTACAGAAAATGTTATTACACAAGACGATGTAGATGCCGCAGTTATTAAAGAAACCAAAAAGCCCAATCCTATAAAAGAAGTTAAAGAAGTTACTCCAAAGAAAGTAGAAACACCTAAACCATCAAAATCTACTACTGATGCTTTATCCAGTTTACTAAATGGTCAAAAAAATGACGGAAAAGCTAATGATGGAGACGGGAACACTTCTACAGCCGGAAATCAAGGAAAGTTAGATGGTAGTATTTATGCCAATAGCTATTATGGTAGTGGTGCAGGAACAGGTAGCGGTAGCGGTCGTTGGGGATTAAACGGAAGAAGATTAACCCATCCGGGTGCTGTAAAAGCTGATTGTAATGACGAAGGAACTATTGTTGTAGAAGTCAAAGTAAGTAAAAACGGCTCAGTTCTTAATGCCAAATTTAGTCCGAGTGGCTCCAATACTACCAGTAAATGTTTACAAGAAGCCGCTATCAAATCGGCCTATAAATACAAATGGAACGAAGACAGTAATGCACCTGATAGCCAAGTTGGATTTATAGTTTTTAACTTTAGAAACGGAGAATAATAGAATAATAAAAACAGTTGTAAACCTCACATTAGTGGGGTTTCATTTTTTAATCATGAATTATCAAGAAACTGTCAATTGGTTATTTAACCAGTTACCTATGTATCAAACTCAAGGGGCTTCGGCTTATAAAGCCGATTTATCCAATACTATTTTATTGGCCAACCACCTGAAAAATCCCGAAAATAAACTAAAAACCATACATGTAGCCGGAACTAACGGCAAAGGCTCTACATCTTCATTACTGGCGTCGGTTCTACAAGAATCTGGCTACAAAGTGGGATTGTATACTTCGCCTCATTTAAAAGATTACCGAGAACGAATAAAAATCAATGGCAAAGAAATAAAAGAAGAATTTGTCATAGAATTTGTAGCAAAACATAAAAAATTTTTTGAAAATTACCATCTCAGTTTCTTTGAAATGACTGTAGGTCTCGCTTTCGATTATTTTGTAAATGAAAATGTTGATATTGCTGTAATAGAAGTAGGTATGGGGGGGCGTTTGGATTCTACTAATATTATTACTCCTTTACTATCTGTTATTACCAACATCGGACTCGATCATACGCAATTTTTGGGTACAACTTTAGAAGCCATAGCATTTGAAAAAGCAGGCATTATTAAGAATAAAGTTCCCGTTATTATTGGCGAATACAATGCTCAAACTAAACCCGTATTTCTAAAGAAAGCACTTGAAACCCAATCTGAAATATACTTTGCCTCTGACTTAATTAAAGAAAACTATCCCACTAGTTTAAGAGGTGATTATCAAAAACAAAACTGTAAAACTGTTCTTCAAACCCTACGGATATTAGATCAAACAACCGAGTTTAAGATCAGCGAGAAGGCAATAAAAGCCGGATTCCTCAATGTAATTGACAATACCGGACTACAGGGAAGGTGGCAACAATTGGGAAATAGCCCCAAAATTATATGTGATACTGCACATAACAAACACGGCCTTTCGATCGTATTAAAACAAATTGAAAACGAAAAATTCAAAGAACTACATATTGTTATGGGAGTCGTAAATGATAAAGATTTGAATGAAATCTTACCGCTATTTCCCAAAAAAGCAAAATATTATTTTTGTAGTCCAAAAAATTTAAGAGGTTTAAATCCTATTATTTTACAACAAAAAGCTTCGGATTTTGGACTTAAAGGTCAAGTATACAATTCTGTTTCAGAAGCTTATTATGAAGCTAGCCAAAAGGCAATGCCAAATGATTTTATTTATGTAGGAGGAAGCACC
>JANJWE010000160.1 GCA_024709705.1 Flavobacterium sp.
TGCAATGGGAAAAATTAGACCAAGACCGCTATCTGCTTAAAGGACGCTTACACCAAGACCAAATACAGGTACAAATTCAAAATACCCACCGACAGTTTCCGTTAACTTGCAAGCCTTTTCATTGGAGACAGGATTATGTGCCGTAATACTGAGCTGTTTTCTTATTTCCTTTTTATCGGACATTCGGAACTGTTTTGGGTTGCCGTTGTTTTCATTCAATCCCGGTTATGCCTTGGTTGAAAGCGTTATGGGATATTTCGCTATTAGTGTTGAAGTTTTATTCTGATAGGAATCTTGCTGAAATCCCAAGAAGTGGGGCTTTTTTCAAGTAGTGGATTACCCTTTGTCTTTATTTTGATTGTATTTGGGGTTTGTTGCCCATCAGGATTGCCTGGTATACCTCTTCTCTTTTAACTTTGAAATACGTGCAGAATTCCTCTATGGTAACGGGTTGGTGTTTTTCTTTATCGAAATATTTTCTCATTTCGGCTATCATTTTATAACTCATTCTTTGGCCTTTTCCAAAAAACAATTGGATGTCACGTGCCGTAATTACTTGTCGAGCTATAGTCCTTTCCATCGCATTAGGGTATTTCAGGTTATGGGACAAATTTATTTAGGACTTGTTTATGTTTAGATTTTTATTTGAAGAGTTTACGCACCAACCTTGGAGAATTTACGCTCCGTTTTTGTTAGCTGTTGTAAATCAATTCTTTGACTTTGTTGTACCACAATTCTCGATCTTTATTTGTAGCTTGTTCTAGTGTTTTGGTTGTATTTAACAGTTTCATTTTATAGTTGTTGTTATTGTACCAACTTCTAAATGGCGTGTCTTTTACCACGATAAGATTATCTTTTTCAGCCATCATTCTGTATAAGAAGCTAACTTGAGCTATTGATTCTAATCTTTCATTTAACTCTTCAAACAGCAAAAATGCTTTTGGGTTCAAAAAAATATGTTTGGGATAGTCTTCTTGGTTTTGTTTGGTGTTGTATATGGGTTCCGGTATTTCTTTGGGTTGGGATTCAACTGCCCTATTTGGGGTTAATTCTTGAGCGAATTCCTCAATGCATTTGTATTCTTCCGGGGTTTCTTCCCAATTTAAGGCGGTTTTGCGTATATCCAGAAGCTTGTTGATCATGGTTTTTATTGCTTTATGGAATTGCAATCGCTCCTTTGGAAACTCTTTTAATTCGATTGGATTTGCATATTTGGGAAGAATGAAAAAATTACTTTCATTGTTTTTATAATTTTTAAAATAATAGTTTTTATCAAAACTTAAGAGTGCTATTCGATACGATTTATCTGCGGTATTCAATGCATGGTATATGTCATCATAAATCAGATTGATATCCAATACCTTTTTGGTCATTTTATTGATTAATTGTTCAAAAACAGTACTTTCAAAACCTTCAATTTGACAATCAAAATTTAGAGCATCAACCTGAGTAAAGTTCCTTTCTACCTCTATCAAAAACTTTTTATAGGCCTCCATTTTTCCTTTTAAATGAGGTGGTGAATCTTTGGTAATTGTGAGGTACTTCATTTCATTGGAAAGATCACTTTCAAAATTACCTATTGTAACCGGAACATATTCTTTGTTGGAGCGAATTGAAGTCCCCCTTTTTATAAAACTATCTACACTGTTGAGCACATTCGGGATGTACTCCCCTTCAAAATAATCGAAGTACTCTATGATAATCCAATGTTTCAATTTTTCTAATGTGAATTTGACAAACGCTTCTCTGTGGTTTGGAATATCTGGAAAATTATTCCCATTGAATTCTTTTATGGCTTGATTTCGATAGTTTGGATTCATTAACAGATTTTGATTTTCCATTGGATGTTTCTTTAAAAGTGATATAAAAATACTACAAATATTTTACTTTACCAATTTTCCTACACGACTCAACTTCCTTTCAATTTTCTCCTTCCCGGCTACATTCACCCTACACTATCCCTTCTTTATCCCTTCTTTATCCCTTACGTATCCCTGCTACATTTTTGCTTTAGCTCACTGCACTATTCTGCATTTTTTTGCCATGTTCTGTCACTTTCTGCATGAGGTTACAGTTTTGTGTGTTATTATGTAACTATTTGCAATTCAATACCTTGTGCGAACCCAACCTTTGTGTAGCCTTTTTAGCTGTTTTAGTTTTGGCTCATTATTAATTTTTTAAATTTAATTATTATGGCAAAGTTCGAAGGAATTTTTGAAATTTTTGGCACTATGAAAGGGATGACCTTTTACAAGTCCAAAGACGGGCTCTTAATCAGAGCCAAGGGAGGCGTTTCTAAACAACGCATTAAAAATGATCCTGCTTTTCAGCGAACGCGAGAAAACGGGGCAGAATTTAAGCACAACTCTCAAATGGGACAGTTGTTGCGACAATCGGTAAGTCCGCTCTTGCGGTTGGCCAAAGACTACCGTGTGAGTAGCCGACTTAACGGAGTGATGAGCCGGATTAAGAATCTGGATGGGGTTTCCAGACGTGGTGAGCGAAAAGTTCCCATAGGTATTGGCACTGTTGCGGGTAAGGCCTTGTTGAAAGGTTTTGATTTTAATCAAAATGCGGCTTTTCGGACTCTTTTCAGAACCCCTTATTCGTTGGATACGGTGACCGGTGTTTTTACCGTAACCGATTTTCAAAGTGAATTTCACTTGGGGTTACCCGAAGGGACAACGCATGCCAGTTTGAGTAGTGCCGTTGTGGGTATTGATTTTGCGAATCGTGTCTATGAAACACACTACAGCAACAAAGAAAATTTTGCTATTGGGAGTACCCCGCAAACTATTACTTTGACGCCAGCGGCCCTGCCTACGGTAACCGAAACGCGATTGTTCTTTATCTTGATTGAATTTTTTCAAGAAATTAATGGAGAACAGTATCCGTTAAAAAACCATGCCCATAACGTATTGCATATTTTGGAAGTTGTGTAATACTGAAGCGGTTGTTTTTGTAATCCTCTTGAGATTTTGGTCTTGGGAGGATTTTTTTTGTGGTTGGTGGTTGGTGGTTGTTGGTTGGTGGAAGTTTGGATGTCAGTTGGGGACGATGAAGACTTAGGGCTGATTTTTGAGGGGTTGTTTTTCAAAAAGGTGAAACTATGGACTGTGGACTATTCACTATTCACTAAGGACTAAGAACTCTTCACTAAGGACTAAGAACTCTATCCACTAAGGACTCATTTCCCTCAACTCTATTTTCTTTTCTCGACTTTTTTTCTATCTTAGCTAT
>JANJWE010000182.1 GCA_024709705.1 Flavobacterium sp.
AAAAAAATTCAATCGCAATTTCCGGATATGCCCTTCTATAAAATTTCTGATACTGAAGTTAAAGTTCCAGCGGGCTGGCTTATAGAAACGGCAGGTTTTAAAGGTAAAAAATTTGGAGACGCCGGAATTCATTCCAAACAAGCCTTGGTATTAGTGAATTATGGAAATGCAACCGGAAATGAAATTTGGGAGCTTTCCAAACATATTCAACAAACCATTTGGGATAAATTTGGCCTAAAAATAGAAGCCGAGGTAAACATCATCTAGAAAAAGCAACTTGTATTTTGTTTTGAAAAATCAAAATAAATCAACGGACATTTTGTAACTTTGCACCATCAAAAAAAGATATTGAAAAATGAAATTGATTTTACTCACAATTGGACTTCTAGCGATTGCTTTTGCAGGAATTGCCATAAAAATCTGGAGCAAAAAAAATGGTAAATTTTCGGGTACTTGTGCCAGCCAAAGTCCATTTTTAAACAAAGATGGAGAAAATTGTAGCTTTTGCGGTAAAACACCCGAACAGATGAAAGATTGTTCAGAACCTTCACACTCCTAACAAGAGCTTCTCTACTCATGCTAGACATTGTTTTGTACCTTTTTATAGGAGTCGTTTTTATTCAATTGATTTATTATGTTTTGGTATTCGGCAAATTTTCGTTTGCTAAAAATGTGACAAATCAGCCCAAACGTATTCCAATTTCAGTAATCGTTTGTGCCAAAAATGAAGAAGAAAATGTAAAAAAATTTGTTCCTTTATTGCTGGAACAAAACTATCCGGATTTTGAGGTCGTACTCATTGACGACTCTTCCTCAGACAATACATTGGAAATCTTTGAAGAATTTGAAAAAAAGTACAGCAATATCAAATTGGTTAAAGTAATCAATAACGAAGCCTTTTGGGGTAACAAAAAATTTGCTCTGACTTTAGGAATCAAAGCAGCAAAAAACGAATACCTTTTGTTTACCGATGCCGATTGTTACCCAACTTCGCCCAATTGGATTAAGGAAATGTCTTCTCATTTTACCCTAAAAAAAACCATTATACTAGGTTATGGAGCCTATGAAAAAATCAACAATTCGTTTCTAAATAAATTGATTCGTTTTGAAACAGCTCTTACGGCAACCCAGTTTTTAGGGTGGGCCAAAATAGGAAAACCTTATATGGGCGTAGGAAGAAACTTAGCCTACAAAAGAGAAGAATTTTTTAAAGTAAATGGCTTTATCGATCACATGAAACTTCGCTCAGGAGACGATGACTTATTTGTGAATCAAGCTGCTTCCTCAGAAAATACAACCGTTTGTTTTTCAAAAGAAAGTTTTACCTACTCCAAACCCAAAACATCTTTTAAAGATTGGTTCAATCAAAAAAGAAGACATGTTTCTACTGCTACCTATTACAAAGCTTGGGATCGTTTTCAATTGGGGCTGTTTTTCATTTCACAACTTCTATTCTTGATTTTAGCAGTGGGTTTACTTTTACTGCAATACCAATGGATCCTTGTTGCTTCTTTAATTGCGTTTCGCTATTTGTTTGCTTGGATTTCTTTGGGCTATGCTGCCGGAAAACTAAACGAAAAAGATGTTGTAATTTGGTTCCCAATTCTAGAAATAAGTCTGATTGTTACACAACTGAATGTATTTTTTACTAACTTGTTTTCAAAACCTGTACATTGGAAATAAAAAAAATTATAGACAAAGCAGTCGCCGGAGACCAAGGAGCCTTTACCACACTTTTGGACATGTATTGGAATGAAGTCTATGGTTTTATGCTGAAAAGAACCGAAAATGAAACCGATGCTGAAGATATTACCATAGAAACTTTTTCTAAAGCATTTGATAAATTGGGTCAGTACAATCCCGATTTTCAATTCAATACCTGGCTAATTGCTATAGCCAAAAACGTTCACATTGATATGTTACGCAAAAAGAAAGTTTCACTTTTTGTAGATATAACAGACGATGAAGATCATCAAGCCTACAAAGTAGCCGACACTTCTCCTTCTGCAGAAGACAAAATTATAATAGAGCAAAATTTAAAGCGATTATTAGAGTTCATTAAAGAACTCAAACCCCATTATCAGGAAGTCATTCAACTTCGCTACTTTCAAGAAATGAGCTACCAAGAAATTTCCGAACAACTGAATGAACCCCTTAGCAATGTAAAAGTCAAACTGTTGAGAGCTAAAAAACTATTGGCAGAAATCATCCTCAATAGATAATCCTTTTTTTGTTAGTTTTACAAAGCTAACCCTGGGATTATGAAATTCTTTACCTTTTCTGAAAATACAAAAAAATTACTCAGTCTTCCCGTTATAGTTGCGGCACTTGGCTATTTTGTAGACATCTATGATTTGCTATTATTTGGTATCGTTAGAGTTCCAAGTCTTATTGATTTGGGAATGGATGTGGATAAAGCCGGCACCTTGATTTTAAATTTCCAAATGGTTGGACTGCTATTAGGTGGCATACTTTGGGGTATATATGGCGATAAAAAAGGAAGACTCTCTGTACTTTTTGGTTCCATAATTGTCTATTCGTTAGCGAATATTGCCTGTGGCTTTTTACCCCAAATTCCGCTTTCAGATAAAGTTTGGGTATATGCCATCCTTCGCTTCATAGCGGGGGTTGGTTTGGCGGGCGAATTGGGTGCAGGAATCACTTTGGTCGCCGAAAGTTTGCCCAAAGAATTAAGAGCTAAAGGAACTTCTATTGTAGCCGGATTTGGGCTATTGGGTGCGGTTGTTGCTCAACTCACTGTAGAATGGGCTGGTAGTTGGACCATAGCCTATTTTATTGGTGGCGGAATGGGATTGGCTCTTTTAGTTCTTAGAATAGGTGTTGTAGAAAGCGGATTATACCAAAACCTACAAAAAGAAAATGCTGTTGTAAAAGGCAACTTTCTTCATTTTTTTACAAATAAAAAACGATTTATCAAATATCTCAAATGCATTGCAATAGGATTGCCAACTTGGTTTTGCATTGGAATATTAGCTGTAATGGCCAATCAATTTGCCCCATTCTTAGGAATAGAATCTGTAAATCCCGGAAAAGCTATCATGTGGGCCTATATCGGAATTTCGATTGGTGACTTTGCCAGTGGCTTCATTTCCCATTTTCTAAAGTCAAGAAAAAAAGCTATTTTTTTTATGATGCTTTTCACTTTATTGGGTGTAATTTTACTTTTATACGGACCCACAAAAAACGAAAACATGTATTATTTTTATTGCACATGGCTCGGATTGGGAACAGGCTATTGGGCAATGTTTGTAACAGTAGCCGCAGAACAATTTGGAACCAATATACGAAGTACAGCTACTACAACCGTTCCCAATATGGTTAGAGGCTTACTACCCCTAATGCTTATAGGATTTGATTTTTTGAAAGTAGATCTCGGTGTAATCATGGCGGCCAGTATTGTAGGTGTGTTAGCTTTTGGATTAGGTATGTATGCAACGCTAACTATTGAAGAAACACACGATAAAGATTTAGACTTTATAGATTGACATTAAAATTCGAATCTATTTATCAATTCATACTTACCAAAGAATTAACAAAAAGAGATTTCTTTTTTCTATCTTTGTGTTTCAAAAAAAAGGCTCTATGGAAACTGTTTTAGATAAAGCACAACCGTCGGTTGGTAAACCAAAATGGTTACGGGTAAAACTCCCAACCGGTCAAAAATATACCGAACTAAGAGGTCTGGTTGATAAATACAACTTAAACACAATATGTACCTCCGGAAGTTGTCCTAACATGGGAGAATGCTGGGGAGAAGGTACGGCTACTTTTATGATTCTGGGCAATATTTGTACACGCTCTTGTGGTTTTTGTGGTGTAAAAACCGGAAGACCTGAAACGGTAGATTGGGATGAGCCCGAAAAAGTTGCCCGATCTATCAAAATAATGAATATCAAACACGCGGTAATAACTAGTGTTGATAGAGATGATTTAAAAGATATGGGTTCTATTTTATGGCAAGAAACCATTTGGGCCATACGAAGAATGAACCCTAATACAACTTTAGAAACTCTGATACCTGACTTTCAAGGTGTAGAAAAAAACATCGATCGAATAATAGAAGCCAATCCCGAAGTGGTATCTCACAATATGGAAACAGTGCGTCGTTTGACTCGTGAAGTTCGCATTCAAGCCAAATACGATAGAAGTTTAGAGGTATTAAAATACCTTAAAGAAAAAGGGATTCGCAGAACAAAATCGGGAATCATGCTAGGTCTTGGAGAGACAGAGGACGAAGTAATTCAAACCATGAAAGATCTTAGATCGGTTAATGTTGACATTGTTACAATTGGTCAATACCTACAACCCAGTAAAAAACACTTACCTGTAAAAGAGTTTATAACACCGGAGCAATTTAAAAAGTATGAAGAGATTGGCAAAGAATTAGGCTTTCGCCATGTAGAGAGCGGAGCATTGGTTCGCTCATCATATCATGCTCAAAAACATATATTGTAACTCCTAACTTTCAAGTTTCAGGGATACAATCTATTAATCCTGAAACTTGAAATTTGAATTTTACTCAACTTGAAAAAAAAAACGACTATAGCCATTAACGGTTTTGGAAGAATTGGAAGAAATCTTTTTCGATTACTTCTCAATCATCCTACTATTGAAGTCATCGCAATAAACGATATTGCTGATACTCAGACTATGGCTCACTTACTCAAATACGATAGTATTCACGGTGTTTTACCCCAAACCGTTTCATTTAATGAAGATGCTTTAATTGTAAATGGAAAAGCTTTTGCTTACAGCAGAAAAAAGCATCCAACAGATCTCAATTGGCAGGGAGTAGACTTTGTTGTGGAAAGTACCGGAAAGTTTAAAACTTACGAACAAGCCTATTTACATATTCAAGCGGGTGCCCAAAAAGTAATTCTTTCTGCTCCACCCGAAGATGATCAAATTAAAACCATTGTTTTAGGTGTTAATGAGACGATTTTAGACGGTTCGGAATTAATTGTTTCCAACGCCAGTTGTACCACAAACAATGCGGCACCCATGATAAAAATTATCGATGAGCTTTGTGGTATTAAGCAAGCCTATATAACAACGGTTCATTCCTACACAACCGATCAAAGTTTACACGACCAACCTCACAAAGATTTAAGAAGGGCTCGTGGAGCTTCTCAATCTATTGTTCCCACCACAACCGGTGCTGCAAAAGCCTTAACTAAAATATTCCCTAAACTGGAAGGAAAATTAGGTGGAAGTGGCATTAGAGTTCCCGTACCTGATGGTTCGTTGACAGATATTACGTGTTATGTGGGAAAAGAAGTTACCATTGAGGCTATTAATCAAGCCTTTCAAAAAGCCGCACAAGAAGAACTTAAAGGAATTCTTGATTTTACAACAGACCCTATTGTATCTGTAGATATTATAGGCAACCAACACTCTTGTTTGTTTGATGCACAACTTACTTCTGTAATTGATAAAATGGTGAAAGTTGTGGGTTGGTATGACAATGAAATAGGATATTCCTCACGAATTATCGACTTAATTGGGTATATTTCAAATAAATAGCTAAATTTAGCCCTCAAATTAACCATTTTATGAAATTATATTACTTCATCATTCTGCTTTTTGGTATCACAATGACGGCTCAAAATGAAGGAAAAGATTCAGAATCTACCGATTCTGTTGACTATTTTATAGAACTAGCCCAATTTCATAAAAAAAACAACAACTACAGAAGTTCTCAAGAATTCATCCAAAAAGCAATTCAATTTGCCGAAAATAAAAAAGACATTAATGCACAAGCTGATGCCTACCTGTTTCTAGGTAATTTGTATTTTGAATTGAATAAAATTGATGATGCCATACAAATTTATACCAAAAGCATCGCATTATACCAAACTCAATTACCCTGTTACAACCAGGCTTACACTTTTTATAACCTAGGCCTATCTTTTATAGAATTAAAAAATTATGCCAAAGCAGAATTTTACTTCAAAAAAGCGGAACAAATATTTGACATCATAGAAGTCCCTCAAGCTAAAGAAATGGTAAATCTTCAAAAAGGTATTGTCTATCGTGCCAAAGGGGAAAACGAATTGGCTTTGAGTATTCTCAACAGTGTACTTTCAAACAGTACAGAAGAAGATCCTTTTAAAACCAGAGCCGAAGCATTATATAACATTGGGCTCATTGAAAGCGACAATAAAAGATACAATCTCGCCTTAAATTATTTTAATAAAGCTTTAGATTTAAGTAAAATAAATCAAAATGCCGAACTAATAGCGGAGACAACCCAATCACTCAGTCAAGTATATGAAAAATTGATGGATTTAACCAATTCGCACAAATATTTAAAGCTTCATGTTCAATTAAGAGACAGTATCAGAGAAGTTAATAACAGACGTATTGGCACCGAAGATTTCCTAAGCTTTAAAGAAACCGAAAGACTCAAAGCTATTGAACAATTGGATAAAGAAAACAAAGAGCAACAAAGAGCAAATAAATTTTCGAAACTCATCAGTATATTGAGTATTGCTCTAATCACAATTTTATCTCTTTTGAGTCTTTCATTGTACAAAAACAATATCATTCGAAGCGAATCAAATAAGTTGTTACAAGAAAAAAACAAAGAACTGCAAATAGCCAAAGACAAAGCCGAAAAAGCTTCAAAAGCCAGAGCCGAATTTCTTTCTACAGTAAGTCATGAATTAAGAACTCCTTTGAATGCTATAAATGGCATCACACATCTTTTATTGGAGGAAAAACCCAAAAAATCACAATTGGAATACCTGACTTCCCTTAAATTTTCGGGTGATTATTTATTGAGCTTTATAAACGATATCTTAGAAATTAACCGCGTAGAAAGTGAAAATATTGAAATTGAAAATATCAATGTAAATATTACTCAATTGCTCGAAGACCTTCAAAACTCTTTTAAGGATATTGCCTCTAAAAACAACAACCAATTTATATTGGATTTAGACCCTAAAATCCCTGAAAATCTAATTGGTGACCCGACTAAATTGTCTCAAATTTTTATAAATTTGATTAATAACGCTCTTAAGTTTACTAAAGACGGAACGGTTACTGCAAAAGCGAAAATAATTTCTCAAGATGGTACTACAACAGGTATTCATTTTGAAATTTCCGATACCGGAATTGGAATTCCACCCGAAAAACAAAAGAGTATTTTTGAAAGTTTCTCTCAAGGCTCAGTAGAAATCAACAGAAAATACGGTGGTACCGGATTGGGATTGGCAATTGTAAAACGATTAGTTAATCTTTTGGGAGGTGAAATCCAATTGGAAAGCACAGAAGGTGTTGGCTCTACTTTTTCTTTTGATTTAGATTTCGAATTGGGACAACAAACTTTTGTTGAAGTAAAAAAACAATACGACGAATCTGTTTTTGTAGGTAAAAAAGTTTTGGTTGTTGAAGACAATAAAATCAACCAGATGATTACCAAAAAAATGTTGGAAAACAAACAAATTGAATGTGACTTGGTGGATAATGGAGAAGAAGCCATTGAATCGGTTCGAAATCACTATTACGACTTGGTATTGATGGATGTACATCTACCGGGTATAAATGGCACCCTAGCTACCGAAGCTATACGTCAATTCAACACGACTATTCCTATTATTGCATTAACGGCTATCTCGCTTAATGAAAATAGAGAAATGTTGCTTTCTTATGGTATGAATGATGTAGTAACCAAACCTTTCAATCCGGATAATTTTTATAAAGTTATTGCCAGTTTGTTATCCTAATAAACAACTCCATCTTTCATAACAAAAAGTACTTTTTCCAAAGTTTTGATATTCTCAAGCGGATTCTCTTCTACTGCTATGATATCGGCAAGGAAATTTTCTTTTAATTGCCCCAATTGATTTTCCATTCCCAATAACTTTGCATTGGTAAGTGTAGCCGATTGAATAGCAAAAATTGCCGGCATTCCGGCTTCTACCATATAAAAGAATTCTTTTCCGTTTTGACCATGCGGAAAAACACCGGCGTCGGTACCAAAAGCAATCTTTACTCCTTTTTGATAACACTTGGCAAATGTCGACTGAATTTGCGGACCCACTTCCAAAGCTTTTGGACGAACAATCTCGGGATAAAAACCGGTTACCTTAGCTTTCTCGGCCACTTCTTTACCGGCAGTTATGGTGGGCACCAAATAGACATCGTATTTTTTCATCAATTCCATGGTAGCTTCACTCATAAAGGTTCCGTGTTCTATCGTTTTTATACCGCCCAAAATGGCTCGCTGCATGCCTTCGTCGCCGTGGGCGTGAGCCGCTGTGAGCATAGAATAATCGGCTGCAGTTTGAGTTATAGCCTTTATTTCCTCTATAGTAAATTGAGGGTTTTTACCACTTTTGGCTACGCTTAAAACACCTCCGGTAGCAGTGATTTTAATCACATCGGCACCTTCTTTATAACGTTGCCTTACGGCTTTAACGGCATCTTCAGGTGAGTTTATAACGCCTTCTTTGGGCCCGGGATCTCCCATTAAAAGTCGCTTACTGCCATTAGTGGGATCGGCATGACCTCCGGTTGTGGCTATAGATTTTCCGGCAGCAAAAATTCTGGGTCCGGGAACTGTTCCTTTATTTATAGCATTTCGTAATGAAATATTTACACCTGTACCTCCTAAGTCTCTAACCGTTGTAAATCCGGCTTTTAAAGTTGTTAGAGCTATACGAACCGATTCAAAAGCTATATCTGCCTCGTTATCCAAATAGGCCGACATGTAACTCGATGCGTTGAACTCGTTCTCCATGTGTACATGCATATCTATGAGTCCGGGCAAAACAAACTTGTTTTTTAAATCTATTTCAACATCTTCCGGTTTTGATTTGGAAACATATCCCGACAGTATTTTCACTATACGTGTTCCGGAAACCACAAGCGTTTGCTCTGTACTAATTTTACCTGATTTCACATCTAAAATCTTTCCGCAATGCAAATACAAGTCTTGAGCATTTACAGAAATCATAAAAAAGAAAACCCCTAAAAGTAAACCGTATTTTTTCATAATTATAAATTTTAATTTCAAATGTAAATCTGCTAAAAAAGAGTCCAAACAGAACCCAATCCTTAGGATTGTGCCGAAATAAATTCCCGAATCAATTGACGAACGTGGGGTTCTGCTTTTTGTGCCGCAAGAAGAACTTCATCGTGATTCACTTCATCAATATTTTCTTCATCTCCCATATCGGTTATAACCGATACGCCTAGACAAGCCAAATCCATGTGTCGAGCTACGATAACTTCGGGAACCGTAGACATTCCAACACAGTCAGCTCCCAAAATTTTAACCATCTTATATTCTGCCAAAGTTTCAAATGTTGGGCCTTGTAAACCCAAATAAATTCCGTCTTTTACTTCAATTTGGTTTTGCGTAGCAATAGCTTTAGCCTTACTAATCAAATCTTTCGAATAGGGTTCACTCATATTTACAAACCGTGGTCCAAATCTTTCATCATTTTTACCACGTAGTGGATGGTCCGGAAATAAATTAATATGGTCTTTAATCAAAACAATATCACCTACTTTATAATTGGGATTCACACCGCCTGATGCATTGGAAACAATCAAAGTTTGAATCCCCAAATACCGCATCACACGTACCGGA
>JANJWE010000183.1 GCA_024709705.1 Flavobacterium sp.
CAGAAATCCTATTTGTTTTGGGTTCCAAAATCAAGGTTTCTCTGTCTTTTAACAATCTGAAATGTTCGGAAAAAATTTGTTTTCCGGATTGGGCTTTCACCAATTCATAAATATCCTGCCAAGCCAAAAATCCGAAAGGCATTAACCATTGGTATAAATAGGCTTGATAATTTGGAAGTTGTAACAATTCATTTAAATCAATTATCTTTTGACTATCAACATCTTGCACTACTTTTCGATAGATAATTCGCGAAGCATCATCCACTAAACTTTTTGCTTGATCGAGATTTTGAAGCGTATTTTCAAACGAATCTAAAAAACTCGGATTCAATTCTTTTAAAATCGGAACCACCTGATGACGAATTTTATTTCGAATATATTTATAGGATGAATTGCTGGAATCTTCTCGCCATTTCAATTGATTTTCTTGAGCAAACGTTTCAATTTCTGCTTTGGAAAAAGTCAATAATGGTCGAATAATTTTATCATTTTGAGATGGAATTCCGCATAATCCATCCAAACCGGTTCCACGAGATAAGTTAATCAAAAAGGTTTCTAGTTGATCGTCTAAGTGATGAGCAGTGAGAAGAAAATCAAAATTTTGAGTAGCCAACAATTCATAAAACCATTCGTATCGCAACTTTCGGGCAGCAACTTGAATCGATAATTTTTGATCTTCGGCAAACTTTTTTGTGTCAAATTTTTGAAAAAAACCTGGGATGGAATTTTCTTGACAATAGGATTTTACAAAATTTTCATCTTGATCACTTTCTTCACTCCGAAGTTTAAAATTGCAATGAGCTACAGCATAATCTAAATTCGATTTTGATAGTAAATCCAACAAAACCATGCTATCCAAACCGCCACTAACTGCAATAAGAATTTTGGCCTTTTGCAGAAAAGGAAAATGAGCAGAAAGGTGATTTTGGAATTTCAAAAGCATGCTCAAAAGTAAGGAATTTTGTGTGAATGAAATAATCCTAATTCAACACCTCAAACATAGCCTTAGCTTTCAACAAACATTCTTCATATTCACCTTCTGGAGTGGCTTCAGAAGTAATGGCACTTCCTACGGAAAAAGACAAATATTGATTAGTAGCATTGTATAAAATACTTCGAATGACAACATTGAAATCGAAGTCGCCATCGGGCGTAAAATAACCAAGAGCTCCACTATACAATCCGCGTTTTGTTTCTTCCAATTCTTCACTAATTTTCATAGCCGAAATTTTAGGAGCACCGGTCATGCTGCCCATCGGGAAAGTAGTTTTGATAATTTCAACCGGTGAAGTAGTGATATCTACTTGAGAAACAATTGTAGAAATCATTTGATGAACTTGCTTAAAAGTATAAATTCCACATAACTCTTCAACCTCAACCGAACCTTTTGTAGCCTTTTTGGATAAATCATTACGAACCAAATCGACAATCATTATATTTTCGGAACGTTCTTTCGGATTATTTTCTAAATCAACTTTCGATTGTTCATCTAAAATTTCATCTGAATTTCTTCTTGCTGTACCTTTTATCGGTTGAGAAATCACTTTTGTTCCTTCCTTTTTTAAATACCTTTCAGGTGAAGCCGACATTAAATACTGATGATTATTTTTGAAATAAACCGCAAAAGGAGGTTGCGAAATGGTATTGAGTTTTTGGTAAATTTCTAAAGGTTCAAGGATAGCCTTTTCAGCAAAAAACTCCATACAAAAATTGGCTTCATAAATATCTCCATGATGAATGTATTCAAGCATTTTGGAAACTTTTTGAAGATACGCTTCTTTAGAAACGCGTTGTTGGATTTTAATTTCGCTTCTTGCTCCAAACTCCTTACTCCCAACTTTTGACTCCCAACTTCCCTCTTTCAAAATTTCATTAAAATCATCCTCCATTTCATCATCACATAAATTCAGATACTGTAATTCAACTTGATTGTCTTTCAAAAAAAACAATTTTTTAGGTTGAAAGAAAAACAAATCCGGAAAGTCTAATCCATCAAAATTTTGCGAGTTTAAAGCTTCCGTATCGTTTTTTAGATCATACGACAAATAACCAAACAACCAATCTTGGGTTTTACTTTGGTACTGATGTAAATCTTCGAAAGCATTGAAATAATCGGTTTTGATGGATGTAAAAGCATCTACAGCCAAAACCGCATCAAAATTGGAATACTTTTGATGGTAATTATTGGAATCCAAAAAAACAACTTCTCTGAATTGATTAGCCCAAATCAATAATTTTTGTTTGAAGATTTCCGGATGTTCAATGGAAAAGACTTTCGTAGCTCTAAGCATTGTTAACTAAAAATTACTTTAATGAAGCTTCAAACTGATGTAGTTTAGCAACAATTTCATTTTTAATTTCATCATTGCTGATTTTTGCTTCATCAGCAGAAAAATTTTCTTTAAATGATGGAAAAGAATAAGTTGAAACAACCTCTCCTCCAAAACGAGGTAATAATTTCTCAACTACTTCCAACGCACTCATTCCGCCGCGAGCTCCGGTTGATGCACTCAATAAAAAGATTTTTTTTCCTTCTAAAAACTTTCTGTCTAATCGGGATAACCAATCCAATACATTTTTAAAAAAGGCAGAAGGATTGCTATTGTGTTCATTAACCGAAATAAGTAAACCATCGGCAGCCTGAATGTGTTTGTAAATTTGATTGATTGACGATGGAAATCCGTTATTTCGTTGTTCATCTTCACTGTAAATCACCAAATCCATATCGGACAATTTGAATAATTCAAACAAAGTATCTTTTAGTTGGGTTGTCAAATAGGTAACCAATTGATGGTTTATAGATGTGGAAGAATTACTTCCGGCAAAGGCAAGGATGGTTGACATAGAAAATATTTTTTTGTAAAATTACTGAAGAATTTTTGGAATCCAATTTAAAAATTTGGATTTCATAAAAAACCCCGAAAAGGCTATCTCTTCGGGGTTTTTCTATCTTAAACTTATTCCTTACACATGTAAAGCTCTATTATCCGTAGCCGCTAAAGCTGCTTCTTTGATTGCTTCTGCAAAAGTGGGATGTGCATGACTCATTCTAGAAATATCTTCGGCACTGGCTCTAAATTCCATAGCGGTAACCGCTTCGGCAATTAAATCGGCACAACGCGGTCCAATCATGTGAACACCTAATACTTCATCGGTTTTGGCATCAGCTAAGATTTTCACAAATCCGTCCGTATCGCCACCGGCTCTTGCTCTTCCTAAGGCTTTGAATGGAAAACTTCCCGATTTGAAAGCAACACCTTCTTCTTTTAATTGTTCTTCTGTTTTTCCAACAGCCGCAACTTCCGGCCAAGTATATACCACACCCGGAATCAAATTATAATCGATGTGCGGTTTTTGTCCGGCTAAAATTTCGGCTACCATTACGCCTTCTTCTTCTGCTTTGTGAGCCAACATAGCTCCACGAACTACATCGCCAATGGCGTAAATGTTTGAAGCTGATGTTTGCAAATGATCGTTCACTTCAATCTGACCTCTATCGGTAACTTTTACACCGGCTTTTTCGGCATTCAATCCATCGGTATAAGGTCTTCTTCCCACAGAAACTAAGCAATAATCACCTTCTAAAGATAAGATTTCTCCTTTTGGCGTTTCCGCTTCCACTGTAACTGCTTTTCCTTTTCTGGTTACCGATTTCACTTTGTGTGAAGTGTAGAATTTCATCCCTTGTTTTTTCAACACTTTGGTCAATTCTTTCGACAACGAAGCATCCATTCCAGGAATAATTCTATCCATGAATTCCACCACAGAAACTTGAGCTCCTAATCGAAGATACACTTGACCCAATTCAATTCCGATTACACCTCCACCAATGATGACTAAATGTTTTGGCACTTCTTTCAATTTCAAGGCTTCCGTAGAAGTAATCACCCTTTCTTTATCTAAGGTAATGAAGGGTAAATTTGACGGTTTTGAACCCGTTGCTATAATCGAATATTTGGCTTCAATCGTTTCAGTAGAACCATCGTTTTTGGTCACCTTTACGTGTGTAGCATCTTCAAACGAACCCACTCCTTCATAAACAGTGATTTTATTTTTATCCATCAAAAACTTGATACCGCCGGTAGTTTGATCCACCACAGCTTGCTTTCGGGCAATCATTTTCTCCAGATTTACTTTTACTTTACCTACTTCGATACCGTGCTCTTCAAAATGAGCCACTGCATCGTGATAATGATGAGAAGAAGAAAGTAAGGCTTTAGAAGGAATACAGCCCACATTAAGACAAGTTCCGCCTAAAACCGAATATTTTTCGATAATAGCTGTTTTAAATCCTAGTTGTGCACAACGAATGGCAGCAACATAACCGCCGGGTCCTGAACCAATAATGGCCACATCAAATTGACTCATATAGTTTTATTTAGTAGTTGAAAATCAGTTAAACGATTGCAAAATTACGAATGTTTTTTGGGACTTCTACCGATTGATTTGTGAAACTTTAGCCAATTTGCTAACGCTCTTTCATTCTTTTAATAACCAATTGATTTTCAATAATTAGCAATGAAATCGTTTTCGTAGATTTCACTTAAAAATGATAATTATCAGGTTTATTTCGAAGGAATAGTTGGAAATTTGAAGTATAGAAATTGAAATCAAAACCTTAAATATCAATCAGTATGAAAAACATTAAAGTCATTCAGGAACTTCACGATTTAGGCATCACAGGCTATCATGAAGTAGTATACAATCCTTCTTATGAAGAATTGTTTCAAGCCGAAACCTCTCACATGCGAAAAGGATTTGAAAAAGGAGCTTTAACCGATACAGGAGCAGTGGCCGTTAAAACCGGAATTTTCACAGGACGTTCTCCCAAAGACCGATATATTGTGAAAGATGAAATCACAAAAGATACCATTTATTGGGATGATAAAGTAAACTTTCCAACCACCAAAGAAGTGTATAGCGAATTGAAATCATTGGTTTTAAGACAACTTTCAACTTCCAAAAAACTATATGTGGTAGATGCATTTTGCGGAACCAATCCAGATACACGTTTAAAAGTTCGATTTGTGATGGAAGTGGCTTGGCAAGCTCATTTTGTGACCAATATGTTTATCAGACCATCAATATATGAATTGGAAAACTTTGGCGAACCCGATTTTATTGTCATGAATGGTTCCAAAACCACCAATCCGAATTGGAAGGAACACGGTTTAAATTCTGAGAATTTTGTGGTGTTCAACTTAACAGAAAAAATTCAAATTATTGGTGGAACTTGGTATGGTGGCGAAATGAAAAAAGGCATGTTTGCCATGATGAATTATTACCTACCATTAAAAGGAATGGCCTCAATGCACTGTTCAGCCAATGTAGGTGAAAAAGGTGATGTGGCTCTGTTCTTCGGGTTATCCGGTACCGGAAAAACCACTTTATCTGCCGACCCAAAACGGTATTTAATTGGCGACGATGAACACGGCTGGGATAACAATGGTGTGTTTAACTATGAAGGCGGATGTTATGCTAAAGTCATCGACTTAAGTGAAGAAAATGAACCCGACATTTGGCGAGCTATCAAACGCGATGCTTTACTGGAAAATGTGGTGGTAAATGAATATGGAGAAGTAGATTATTACGATCATTCCATCACTGAAAACTCAAGAGTTTCTTATCCGATTTATCACATCAACAAAATCGTACTGCCTTCTAAAGCCGGTCATGCTCAAAAAATAATTTATCTTTCTGCTGATGCATTTGGTGTGTTACCTCCGGTATCAATATTAAATGACGACCAAGCACAATACCATTTCTTGTGTGGTTATACGTCTAAACTAGCCGGAACTGAAAGAGGAATTACGGAACCACAACCTTCCTTTTCACCTGCCTTTGGTGAAGCTTTCTTAACCTTACATCCAACCATGTATTCTAAAACCTTAATTGGAAAAATGAAAGAACACGGAGCAAAAGCCTATTTGGTAAACACTGGATGGAACGGAACCGGAAAACGAATTTCCTTGAAAAACACCCGTGCCATCATCGATGCCATCATTAGTGGTGAGATTGACAAAATGGAAACGAAACATATTCCGTTCTTGAATTTGACCATTCCAACTGAATTGCCCAATGTTGACAAAGGCATTTTAGACCCAAGAGACACCTATAAAACGGAAGAAGAATGGGAAGTAAAAGCCAAAGATTTAGCCGCTCGATATATCAAAAATTTTGAACAATATACCGATACTGAAGAAGGTAAAAAATTGGTATATGCCGGTCCAACACTGGAAACGGTTTTAGCCTAACTTAATTTAACAAACGTAACTTTTTCAAATCCTGACCGTTTTTCTGTCAGGATTTGATTTTTTTAACGATAAATATTCTCTTGACTCAGAATATGTAGTACCTTTGCGGGCTATTTTATTGAAATGAGATTACATAGAAATTTAGTTTACACTACCATTGATTCGTTGAACGCTATTTTCAACGAAGGCGAATATGCCGATAAAGTGGTAGCAAGAGCTTTAAAAAAGGACAAACGTTGGGGAAGTTCCGACAGGAAGTTTGTTGCCGAAACCATCTACGAAATTGTGAGATGGAAGCGTTTATATGCCGAAATTGCCGAAGTAAAAGAACCGTATGACCGTGATGATTTATGGCGAATGTTTGCGGTTTGGGCTGTTTTAAGAGGGTATCCTATTCCGGATTGGCGACAATTGGAAGGAACGCCACAACGCAAAATCAAAGGTCGTTTTGACGAATTATCAAAAACCAGAAAATACCGTGAATCCATTCCGGATTGGATGGATGAATTGGGGGTAAAAGAATTAGGCGAAGAACTTTGGACTAAAGAAATTGCCGCTCAAAACCAACAAGCTCAGGTTATATTACGGGTAAATACCTTAAAAACTACAAAAGAAAAATTACGTGCCATTCTAATGGATTTAGACATTGCTACGGATTTTTTAAAAGACCAACCCGATGCTTTAGTATTGAAAGAAAGAGCCAATGTTTTCTTGACTGATGCGTTTAAGGAGGGATTATTTGAGGTGCAAGATGCCAGTTCACAATTAGTTGCTGCCTTTTTGGATGTACAACCCGGAATGCGAGTGGTAGATACTTGTGCCGGAGCCGGTGGAAAAACCTTGCACATGGCTTCTTTAATGCAAAACAAAGGTCAATTGATTGCGATGGATTTATACGAAAGTAAATTAAAGCAATTGAAACTTCGTGCCAAACGAAATGGGGCTTTCAACATCGAATACCGCATTATTGATTCGACCAAAGTCATCAAAAAACTTTATGATAAAGCCGACCGCGTTTTGATTGATGCTCCTTGCAGCGGATTGGGTGTTTTAAAACGAAATCCGGACAGTAAATGGAAATTACAACCCGAATTTATTGACAACATTCGCAAAGTACAAGCCGAAGTTTTAGAAAACTATTCCAGAATTGTAAAACCGGGCGGAAAATTAGTATATGCCACTTGTTCGGTCTTACCATCTGAAAATCAAGAACAAGTTAAGCGTTTCTTAACAACTGAAAACGGAAAAAACTTTACCTTTGTAAAAGATCACAAAATTTTAGCCTCAGAATCAGGTTTTGATGGGTTTTATATGGCCTTATTGGAACGAAAACAATAATTACTATGAAAAAAATATACTCTTTCTTTTTACTTTTTGTTGCTGCAATTTCTTTTTCGCAACAAGCCTATTACAACAGTATCAATTTTAATTTAAACGGACAAGCCTTAAAAAACCAATTGGCCCAATTAATTTCTGACACACACAACTATCAATTATCGTATAGTGAAGTATGGAGTGCTTTAAGAATCACAGATTTAGACCCTACAAATTCCAATAATGTAGTTTTAATTTACGGTTGGGAGAATGGCTCTGATAGTGATGTCACCAATGACAGAACAAGAGACAAAGACAATAATGGAGGGAGCAACGGACAGTGGAACAGAGAACATGTTTATGCCCAGTCAGTTGGAACACCGGATTTAGGACAATCCGGTCCTGGTGCTGATGCACACATGCTAAGATCTTGTGATGTGCAAAGAAACAACTCCAGAGGAAACCGAAAATTTGCCGCAGGTTCAGGAAATTCTGGAAATGTAGGTATTCATTGGTATCCTGGCGACGAATGGAAAGGTGATGTTGCCCGTATCATAATGTATATGTACT
>JANJWE010000317.1 GCA_024709705.1 Flavobacterium sp.
CCATCAGTTACGCCTTGTTGTCTCACTTGAACCAAGTAAATTCCTGATTGTGAAATGGTAAAATTGGGACTGTTTTGGAAAGGAACCAATACAGTATTGGTAGTTTGATTTACCAATTGAAATTCGTAATTGGCCGGTAAATTGGTAATTTCTATAGAGCCTAGACTGTTACAAATGATGTTTGTTGCGGTGTATTGAATGTCTAATAAGTTGGTAAATACATTAAAATAATAACGTGTGAAACATCCGTTTTGATAGTTAATGGTTACTCTGTATTGACCGGAAGTAGTAGCGTTAAAATTGGCACCCGTACCTACTTGATTCCACGAACAACTCGGATTTTTATTGGCACAATCTGCAATTCCTACCGCGGGACAGCTGCTTTCATTTAAAACCTCCCAAACAATACTAACCGCATCATTTATACCGGTTTGAATGAGTCTGCTGTCATTTACTCCACATAAGAATATAAGAGGTAATTGTTCCCCGTCATTAGGACAAGTAACAACCTCATCTGCAAAAGGGATAATAGGATTTGCTTGTGTAGCTCCAAAAAGAGTTACGTTAAAGGTTTGGGTTATCCCAATACAAGGTGGTGTTGGAACATTTACCACAGTATAGGTGCCAACACTGCTCACGGTAATAGTTTGGCTGGTTCCAATTACAGTTCCTGCACTATTGGTCCAAGTGTAGCTTTCATAACCATTTGCCGCAGTAAGTTGAATACTACTTCCACATAAAATTTCATTGGTAGTAAAAATACAATCGTCTATATCTACCAAAAAGTTGGCAGGACCCGGTTGACCAAATCCGCAGCTGTCTAGTCCGGCAAAGCTTGGATCATCAGAAATTACATTGGTATTCAAAACGCCTTGATAAGTGGTATAAGCTTGATTTTGGATTAGATTAGAACAAGCGTCTTCCAATTCGCTACATGTTGTAGCAACTTGTACCCGAATTCTTATGGTGTAAATAGGGTCTCCGATTTCTAATAAATTATCAGGCAAAGTAAAAACCAATTCATCGGTTACCGGATTGTGTGTAAAAGTTACCCCGGGAGCCCCACTCAAATCGGCCGAGATAAAACTTGTATTTATAGGTAAAATATCTCTAATGGTAGCATTGGTCGCATCATCATTACCAATGTTTTGAAATGTGATTACATAGTCTAAAAATTGCCCTAGATTAACATCAGCCCCCGCGATGTCATTTCCGGCTATGTCTTGCACGTTTTTAACTAATTTTATTTCCGGCTCAATGATTTCTACATTCAAAGCATTGAAAAACATAAAATAGGCATCTTGATTTGAGGTAATTCTCAAGGTAGCTTGTGTTTCATTGTTAGGCAAAACAGAGTTTAACGGATTATTGATTGCAATAATATCGCCATCATAACCAAGGGTATTTAAACTGTTTGGTGTTCTTAGGTTAAAATCGGTATCATTTAAGGTTATACGGCTATTAAAAAAATTGTTAGCAGTATTTAACGTGTTACTTAAAGGTGTAAATACCGTATTTGAATTGGCTCTTATGAGCAATTGATCTCCTGTAATTCGATTATCACCTTCTAAAGCAGCTGAGGCCAATCTGGCTCTAACCGGAAACGGAGCCGGTAAAGTTGTAAACCCACTATAATTGATATCTACTTGACCTATGTTGGCTCTTACCCCCGCAAAGCCATCGTATGAAGTTATGTACTTACCCGTTAATGTTGGATTTTCATACACAAAGAAGATAGTCCAACCACCAGATACTCCGCCACCACTAATAAAACCTTGGGTAGCTTTTATGTTGGCAACGGTATATTCTCCTTCGGGGTTGGTTAAGTTGGTAACCAAATTGGTAATATCGGCATAACAAGCATAAGGACTATTGGATACAAAATTAGTATTGGTAAACCCATCAAAAATAATTTGTCCTGTAATATCCTGATAAGATCCCCCGGGTAATTTGAGTTTTATTTGATTAAAATTCGTTTCTCTGATATTATCTCCATCACCATTAGTTGTTGAAAATCCGTTGTTATATCTATAAGTTGCTGACCAATATAATCCTGCATAAACAATTTTGTTACAACCGTTATTAGGAATAGATAAAGTTGCACTACTCGAACTGAATGTCGAGGCATCTCCATCAATATCGATATAACGCATGTTTAAATTGTCATTAAATTCTGAGGAATTACCTAACAAATTATAATCGGTATTAGGTGTATTGGTAGCATCTAGTCTGTTTACTATATTGTTGGATATCAGTGTCATATCTCCTTTAAGATTTTGCTGAAACCGAACAGAAAACGGAACGGCTACTTGGGCATGTAGGTTTGTACCCAATAGGTAAAAACAAGAGAATAGAACTATTGTTTTTAAGGTGTAGGTTAAGTGGGGCATTTTCATTTTGGGTTTATTTAATGTTGATGTTCATAATCCATATTTCATCAAAATAGGTATTGTCTACATTCGTGTAATACGAGATTAGGGCTTCACTCCATTCCGAATGTTTTTTGAGATATACATATCTGTAATTGTTTTTTGGATTCACAAAATAGTTGGCTTTAACACCTTGCTTTTTTAATTTTTGTAAAAAATCGTCGGCAAAGGTTGGGTCAGAGAATACATTCGCAATGATGTAAAATCCAGGCTCTTGATTGTCTACTTGCAGATAAATATTTTTTCGGGCAGTAGCTCTTTTTTTGTCGGTTAATTTAGAATAGTAGTCTTTTATTTCATCATCGGTTAATTTAAATTTGGTTTTAGCTGAATTATCATTGGGTGTAGTGCTTGATTTTATTTCGGTTAATTTGCGTTCTATTTCTTGTTCTTTTGATGCTTTTTTAGGGGTTTCTATTTTAATATTTTCTTTTTTCGTAGCCGATTTCATCGAAGCTAGTTTTGTAGTAATATCATATTCCTCCTTGGTTTCATTTTTAACGACTTTATTGTTAACTGTAGTTTTGGTAGTGGTAGTTACTGTTTTTTCTTCGGTTACCAACGCCTCTGGAGTTTCACAATTACAGTCTTTTTCAGCTATAGTAGTTTCTAATCTTTTGATATATTGCATTAAGTTTTCAATTCTTTTTTCAAATTCTTCTTTTGCCATAGATTCCACAGAATCTTGCTTGATAATCATATCCAATAGCTTTATATGGTCTTCACTTAATGTCAATTTTAATTTTTCTATTTCACCATTTCTATCGTAACGTGAGTTTACTTTAGACGCTGTTTTGGCTTTTGTAGCGGTACTGGGTTTGGTTTTTACAGGAATACTAGGTGTTGTATTTTCAGTTTCTGATTCCGGTTCTTCAAACTCTTCTTCGAATTCCTCGGTTTCTTGGAAGGCTATTTTTTTTGTTTTTAATGGTTTTATAGGTTGCGGTTTTTTAACCGAGTTTAGGGTATTTGAAATTTGATTTCCCGAGTTGAATCGGTACGACAAAGTAATTTCATGGGTAGGACCAAAATTTACCAATCCTTCATTTATAACCCTTTCATAGGTGTATCCTAATGAAAGTTTTTGGGTTAAGTGTGCCCCTGCTCCTATTCCTACGCCATAAAAATCATCTACTCCGGCTTGAATCCATCCTAGTTTTGGATAGTTTACCAATACTGAGCCACCCATTTGAAAACCATCGGTAGGGTTTACTTTACCTCGTAACATCAATCTAAAAAAACCAGCCTCAAACAAACCTTCTTGAGCCAACATTTGATGATGATACATCAAATGAGAGGAAAATGATTTTTCTGAAAATTCTTTGATAGTTTCACTCGATTTAAAGTTATAATCTACAGCATTGTCTACAGCAACACCAAAGTCAAAACTTCCCCATGTTAAGTTGAGTCCCGGATTTAAAGTCAAAACCGATTGATTTCGTAAAGCTAAGATTTGTGGGTCGGGTTCGTTACTCACTACTCTGTTTCTATTTACTCCGGTTGTATAATAAGCTAGATTGAAACCAAACGTTAGTTTTATTTTTTCTTGTAACTGAATTTCATAAGCATAATTACCAACTCCACCAAAGCTTGTAATTACGCCTAAGTTTTGTTGGAATAATCCTATACCTACTCCTGCCCTTTCACCATATCTACCCGTGTAGGAAAGCATGTAAAGTTCGGGCGAATCATCAAATTCTATCCATTGACTTCTGTGATATAAAGTTAGATAGGTTTCGGTTTCTCGAACTGCAGAAAAGGTTGGATTCATCACAAATCGATTTAATAGTAACGCATTTTGGGTGGGAAGTTTAAAAGTTAAAACAGGCTCTTCCTGTGCCCAACCCGTGTGGACAATAAACCAAACCAATAAGAGAGAAAGTAATCTTGTTTTCATTTTCTTATTGAATTACGGTTATTGAACCTTTTTTTACAATGGCTTCATTTTCAGAAATAGTATAGTAATATACGGGTTCTTTTTTGGAAACCTGCAATCCCGGTTCCGGCCAATTGTTTTGATAGTTTCGGGTTCTGTAAACTACTTTTCCTGTAGAAGAATAGATGGTAACCTCTACTTCTTCTTTGTTGACATATTCATTAGGAATTGACCAAAAATCGTTTTTCCCATCGTTATTCATGGTTACAACGTTTGGAACTACGGTACTGGTGTTTTCAACAACTGTAACAGTGAAAGTAGTGCTGTATTCACAACTTCCAGTAGTGCCTGTTACTGTGTAATTTCCAGGTTGTGTAACCAGAAAATCAGTACCGGTTCCAACGATTGTATTGTCAAGTATCCAAACATAGCTTTCGGCTCCCGATGCGGTTACATTTCTGGAGCCTCCTTGTATTAGGGTAATGTTTTGCGGAATGGATAAACTAATTCCGTTTGAAGTAGTTACATTTATATCTAAACTATTTGAAGTATAATTACATCCTTGAAAAACAGCTGTGAGGTAATAGTTTCCGGGTATGCTTACAGTTAACTCTGGAGAAGTTCCTAAAATTTGATTGCTTCCTTCTGCATACCAAGCCAATTCGTACTGAGAATTTGTAACAGATGAACTCAACACTACTTCACCTCCGTTTTCACATAGAGTTCCGCTTGAAGTTAACACAATAGATTCTGCTACACCTAATTGAATGGTAACATTATTTGAAATTACATTTGGAAAGTTAGGGATCTGAATTCTTAATTCGTAGGTTCCGTTTAATGCGTTGGAACTTACATTAAATGTGGTACTGCTTGATGATTGAATCATCGTACCATTCCGATACCAATCGTAAACATATCCAAACGAATTAGATAGTAGAGATTGTGTTTCTGTATTTCCGTTTGCTTGGAAAGAGGTTATACTTAGAGTTGCTTGTGTACTACTGCAGTTTTCATAACCTGAATTTGGACCAATTGTTACTGTGAATGAGTTAGGATAGTGTAAAACAACGCTAGCTTCTTGAGTAGCGTTACACCCCACACTTTGGGTCACCAAAACCCTGTATGTTCCGTCTTCTGTTGCATTATAAGTTGAAGAAGTTGCTCCGGCTATTATAGCGTTGTTTCTGAACCATTGAAATTGAGGATTGTTGGCATTGGTTGTGACACTCAATGTTTTGGTTTCTCCGGGTATTAGTAAAGTACTTCCGGAATAGTTGAGCTCTGCAGCTATACTGTTTTCCACCAAATTTACAGCGGCAGATGTTGCTGTACAACCCGTATGTGAAAGTACTACATAATAATTACCAATTTGATTTGTAGTGTAACTGGGTTGCGTTGCTCCGGTGATAAGTACATTGTTTCGATACCATCTGTAGCTATATTCAGAATGGGTAATAGAGCTTTGTAGAGTTACAGTTGAAACGCCACACAAAGCACCTTGCACAGTTACTGTAGGTGTTTCTATTCTCAAATTTACGGCAATACTATTGGTTTCAAAGGGCGTATATCCCGGTATTGTTATTCTAAGTTTATAGTTACCATTTTGAGTAGCGTTTGCTATAGTATAACTGGTTGATGTTGCTCCCGCAATAGGGTTGTTGTTCAGTAACCATTGGTATGTATAAGATGAATTACTTGTATTTACCGAAATATTTCCATTTGTTGTTAGAGCGGTTAATGAAGCCAAAGTTAATGTGCTCGAAGAACTACTACAGGCTAAATAATCGCCATTATTTTGAATGGTTCCGTTAAACCCTGTTGGAAATTGAACCGTAACATTAAGTTCTTCAGATACGTTACAAGTGGTGTTCTCGGTCACAACAAGCGTGTAAATTCCGGGTTGATTAAGTGTATAAGTTGGTAAATTAGCACCTGATATTGTTATATTATTTTTTTTCCATTGATAGGTTGGATTTACCGCATTGGTAATACTTGCAATAGTTAAAGTTTCTCCCGGAATCAAAATCTCTAAAGGGTCTACATCCCAGTCTACTAATAAATCTACCAATTCTAAGAAGATAGAATTCGACTCAAACTCACATCCCCCAAAAGTGATTTTTAATTTATAGGTTCCTTCTTGTGTAGCCGCATATGTTGCATTTGTTGCTCCTGATATAGCCACATTGTTTTTAAACCACTGGTAGGTGTATCCGGAGTTTTGGTGTGAGGATGTTAGTATTCTGGGGTTTCCGTTACATATAACTTCTTCACCATTTGCGGCACTAATGCTCAAATTGATTCCAGGTGTAACATTTACGGTTACAATATTAGAATAGGAATTCATTACACAACTTCCATAATCAACTATAGCATAATAGTTTCCGGATTGTGTGATGTTTAAAGAAGGACCGGTTGCTCCGGAAATTTCTGCAAAATTGCGATACCATTTGTAGTTCAAACCACTGTAAAATAATGGCGAAGCCGGAGTCCCTGTGGCATCTACTTGCAGCGTTGCATTTCCTCCTTCACAGAAGGAAAGTGTTCCTACATTATTGTTTATCGAAAAAGGTTGATTGTGTACTGCATAATAGGCTGAAAAGGCTACGCTTGAGGGACTTGTTACAGCCGGTGCTGTACTTCTCACACGTATTCTGTAATTTTCACCAGCTGTAGTAGTAGGTAAAGAAAAATTGGCATTTACCGTTGTTGTAGAACTTGTTACTGTGGTTAATGTAGTAGCCGTTGCAAAACTTCCTGATGAATCCGACATTTCAACAATAAATTGGTTACCAGATTGGATGTTTGCGGTTGGAAAAACGGTAAAACTTACGTTATAGGAATTAAAACTTTGTGAAGCACAGGCTTGTGTAAAGCTTAATGATGGGGTTCCAATGATTATAGTTTGAGCATACCCCAAGATGTTTCCTAAAATCAGGAAACTTAATGCTATAGAAGCTAATAGTCTTTTTGGGGTAGTTGTAGTAACCATAAAACACTCCTTAAACCCGTTAGTTTTTCCCCAAAAACAAACGACTTTTTATTAATTTTTTGTAATCTTAATAGGCACTACACTACATTCAATTACGAAAAATAAACGATAAAGGTTTTACGCAGATTTTGTCAAATCTTTGTTAAATACTCTTCGAAAGTAAGTATTTTTTTTTCACAAAAATCATTTTTAACACATTTATCAACAGCTTCTTGTAAAATTTGTGGAAAACCGTAACCGCAGTTCTATAAAACCGTAAATATTCTCTTGTTTTTTATTTTTTTATAAGAGATAAAATCGTCTGGTGTTCTGTTCTTTGTTCCTTTTTTATGTATTTTTGTGGCTCATTTTTAGGAATTATGTCAGAAGAAAGGTCGCTCAATTTTATTGAACAAATTATCGAAGAAGATTTGAAAAATGGTTTTTCAAAAGATAAACTCCGTTTTCGTTTTCCACCGGAACCCAATGGTTATCTTCACGTGGGCCATGCCAGTTCTATTTGTTTGAATTTTGGTTTAGGAATTGATTATGAATCGCCTGTAAATTTGCGTTTTGACGATACCAATCCCGCCAAAGAAGAACAGGAATATGTAGATGCTATCAAACGCGATGTGCAATGGCTTGGTTTTCAGTGGGCTGAAGAACGATATGCTTCTGATTATTTTCAAGAATTGTATGATTGGGCAGTAGAGTTTATCAAAAACGATAAAGCTTATGTAGACAGTCAATCTTCAGAAGAAATGGCTAAACAAAAAGGAACTCCTACCCAAGTGGGAACGAATAGTCCGTTTAGAAACCGTTCGATTGAAGAAAATCTAGATCTTTTTGAACGCATGAAAAACGGTGAATTTCCGGAAGGAACACACGTTTTGCGTGCCAAAATTGATATGGCCTCTACCAATATGTTGATGCGTGACCCAATTATGTATCGTATTTTGCATAAACATCATCACAGAACAGGAAATAAATGGTGTATTTATCCCATGTATGATTGGGCTCATGGCGAAAGCGATTATATCGAAGGTATTTCACATTCGCTTTGTACATTAGAATTTTTACCACACCGAGAATTATACGATTGGTTTTTAGACCAAATTTATGATGCAAATAAAGTGCGTCCGAAACAGAGAGAGTTTGCCAGAAGAAACCTTTCGCATACGGTTGTAAGTAAACGAAAATTACTGCAATTAGTGCAAGAAGGTCATGTGACCGGTTGGGACGATCCTCGGATGAGTACGATTTCAGGTATGAGAAGACGTGGTTATACACCGGCTTCCATTCGAAATTTTGCGAAAACAATTGGTATTGCAAAACGAACCAACTTAATTGATGTTTCATTATTGGAATTCTGCGTTCGTGAAGATTTGAACAAAACCGCTCCACGTGTGATGGCAGTTTTAAATCCGGTTAAGCTGGTGATTACCAATTATCCTGAAGGTCAAGAAGAGTGGTTGGATGCTGAAAATAATCCGGAAGAAGAAGTTTTAACGTATAGAAAAGTGCCTTTTTCCAAAGAATTGTACATCGAAAGAGAAGATTTTCAAGAAGAAGCGAATAAGAAATTTTTCCGTTTAACGTTGGGAACCGAGGTGCGTTTAAAGAATGCGTATATCATCAAAGGTGAAAATGTTGTGAAAGATGCAGAGGGAAATATAACTGAAATTCACGCAACATATGATGTAGATTCGAAGTCGGGTAGTGGCACCGAAGCCAGTCAACGCAAAGTAAAAGGAACCATTCATTGGGTTTCTATTCCACATGCTGTTGAAGCTGAAGTACGTATTTACGACCGACTGTTCACCCATGAAAATCCGGATGGTGATAAAGAGGTTGACTTTAAAAATTACATCAACCCTAACTCATTGGAAGTGATTACCGGTTTTGTTGAACCTAGTTTAACATCGGCACAACCCGAAGATAAATTTCAATTTCAACGTCTCGGTTATTTTTGCACCGACAAAGATTCTACTTCTGAAAAATTGATTTTTAATAAAACAGTCGGCTTGAGAGATACTTGGGCCAAAGTAGAAGCAAAGGAGTAAATTTTTTTTGCTTGTGTTTCATTTTGATCAAAGGAAGAAAAAATAAAGTCGTATACAGTCATAACCAAAAATTATAAAAGCCACATTTTATTGTGGCTTTTTCTATTATTTGTATTTTCTATCGGTTTTTAATTTTTATTGTTAAAAACAATTAAAAATGACTTTCATAGAGCGTTTTTTAGAAAGAAAAAATAAAAGGCAATATGATTTTATATTTCATCCACCGAAAGTGAATTTATAAGCGTCTAATTTATTTTTGGCTATTTTTCAACCTACTTTCCAGCTGAATAAACTCTAAATCAAAAATTTTCGATTTTACCCTGTATTCTGAAGAAAAAAATTTCATTTTTTAAATTTTTCGAATTTTCAAAATCGCGGTTTAAAAAAAAGAGACCCGAAGGTCTCTCTCATTTTATACATCATCTTCGGTTGTCCCGAATTCATCTTTTTTCTTTTTTCCAATTCGAGTAGTACTGTTAGCTTTTTTCATGGCTTCGCCCACTTGATTACTTGCAGTAAAACTTGCGACCATATTGTTTAGCATATCACTTCCGGCTTGAGGGGAGTTGGGTAACAAAATAAGGTTTGAATTGGTATCAGCTCCAATGGCTTGTAATGTGTCATAATGTTGTGTAACCACAATGAGTGCAGAAGCTTCTTGCGAATTGATTCCTACTTTATTCAATACATCAACCGATTCTACTAAACCTCTGGCAATTTCTCTTCTTTGATCAGCAATACCTTGACCTTGAAGTCTTTTACTTTCGGCTTCTGCTTTGGCTTTGGCTACAATTCTAATTCTTCCGGCTTCTGCTTCATATTCGGCAGCGGTTTTCTCACGGTCGGCAGCGTTAATTCGGTTCATCGCATTTTTTACTTGAATATCCGGATCAATATCGGTAATTAACGTATTGATTATGTCGTATCCATAAGTAGTCATCGCTTCATTTAATTCGCGTTTAACGGCAATGGCAATATCGTCTTTGCGTTCAAAAACGTCATCCAATTTTAATTTTGGTACTTCGGCACGCACCACGTCAAATACATACGAAGTAATTTGATCATGAGGATATTCTAGTTTATAAAAGGCTTCATATACTTTCTCCTGAATCACTTTAAACTGAACCGAAACTTTCATTTTAACAAACACGTTGTCTTTGGTTTTGGTTTCAATAATTACGTCTAATTGTTGAATTCTGAGGTTAATTTTCCCGGCAATTCGGTCAATAACCGGAATTTTTAATTGTAAACCAGACTGTCTAATGCTGCTAAATCGTCCAAATCGTTCAATAACCGCAGCGGTTTGTTGCTTCACTGTAAAAAACGAAGCCAATAAAAGAAAAACACCCAATACAATAATAATGTAACCAGTCATAAAAAATAGTTTTATATGTTATATGTAATGATACGAAATTTCTCGTACGTTTGTTACAACTTAACATCATATTCATGAAAAGATATTTTTCAATTCTTATTTTACTTCTACTCGCATCTTCTTCGTTTGCTCAATACGGCAAAGGAGATTTCAATCACATTGGACTTAGTTTGGGTGTAAATCAAACCCATTTGTTCACCAATAATTTTAATGTAAATCCCGGTATGAGTTGGACAGCCGGTCTGGCCATAAGAGGAAATTATTATAACGATTTTGCTATGGTGTATGGTATGAATTTTACTGACAATCTGTTTAAAGTAGAAACCAATTCTTTGTTGGGAACCAAAGAGGTAGAACTTAAAATGATGGCCGTTCAAGTTCATTTATTATTGAGTTATAAAATTGCCGGCAGTAATTTTTCTATAGACGCAGGACCTGTTTTACAAATTAACAGTAAAATTAAGTTTGACGAAGCCGACGCCGATCTTTTTATTGCCAATGCCGGATTGCTCCGGGTTGAAAATCTTGAAGAAATTTCTCCAATCAATTGCAATGCTCATATCGGATTAACCGGAGGTTTTGACAATGTTCGATTGAATTTGAGTTTTCAATATGGCATTACCAATGTTTTAAATAACTTAAACAAACAAGACGAAGTGAAGTTGGTAACCACCGAAAAATTAAAAGGAAATTTAGGAATTTTAGCTGCAAACATTATTGTATACTTTTAAAAAAAGCTCCAGAAATGGAGCTTTTTTTTTAATGACCAGGTTCATATATCAACCTAAAGAAGGTGCTAAATCTTTGATTTTCCCTATTAATTGGAATCCCGGTTACAATACCTACAAGTAAGTTTTCGGCAATTCCTACACGCATTTGCGGTCGAATTACCATATCGAAATCGGTTTGGGTAATTTCTTTATTAATTTCTAATCCAATAAAGTTTCGAGTTCCAGGAATCATGTAGTGAAAGTTGCTGTTTATTTGCCAATTTGTTTGCGTTGAATTGGCATCAAAATGATGTATGAGTAGCGGTCCGGT
>JANJWE010000066.1 GCA_024709705.1 Flavobacterium sp.
CCTAATATTTCTAACTTTGTTACTTGAATTTCAACTTTTTGTCCGGCTCCTTTGCTTTCGGTTAATGTTCCGGTTATAGCTATAGCAGCACCGGTTGTGATTCTTTTTAATATTTCCTCGGCTGTATTTTCAAAGTCAACAACACATTGAATGTTGTTAAGTGTAGAACCGTCATTTAAAGCAATGAATTGATTGTTTCTAAAAGTTCTAACCCAACCCTTAACTTCTACTTCTTGTGCTAAAGGAGTTGATTGTAATAAATCTATAATTTTAATATGCTTTTTCATTGTGGAGACTTTTTCTTTACAAATATACTAGTTTCTTGTTTTTTTGTTATCCTTTTTGAAGGATTCCTCTGTGTCTTCTTCCGGTAAAATATCAATTGTGGGTTCTATGAATTCGAGTTTATTGGCAATTGTTTTTTCTAAAGATAAAAGGAGTGCAGGAAGTAAAAGAAGGTTTGATAACATGGCAAATAATAAGGTTGCTGAAACCAAGCCACCAAGTGCTACGGTGCCCCCAAAACTTGAAATCATAAATACCGAAAATCCAAAAAACAAAACAATAGAAGTATAGAACATACTCACGCCGGTTTCCCTTAAAGCATTAAAAACCGACTTTCTGATTTTCCAATTATTTGCTTGTAATTCTTGACGGTATTTGGCCAAGAAGTGAATCGTATCATCTACAGAAATTCCAAAAGCAATACTGAATACCAATATGGTTGAAGGTTTAATGGGGACACCCAAATAACCCATCAATCCGGCTGTAATTATCAAGGGTAATAAGTTTGGAATCAACGAAATAATAATCATCTTGAAAGACCGGAATAAATAGGCCATAAAAAGAGAAATGAGAACAATTGCAAATAGCAACGACATGACCAAATTGTCTACCAAATAATTGGTTCCTTTTTGGAATAAGAGAGCTTTACCGGTAAGGGTAACAGTATAGTTTTCCGGTGGAAAAACTTTATTTATTTTCTCCCAAAGCTTTTCTTCAATTTTCTCCATTTTGTCGGTTCCAATGTCTTTCATAAAAGTTGTAATTCGGGCATATCTACCGGTTGAATCTACATAACTTTTCATAAAGTTTTGTTCCGAATCTTTTGTAGTGTTTTTGGCATAAGTTAAAATAAAACTTTGCTCTTGTGCTGTAGGCAGTTCGTAATAATCAGGATTGTGGTTGTAATAAGCTTGTTTAGAATATTTAACAACATTTACAACCGACATGGGTTTGGATAATTCGGGTATTTCTGAGATGACTTCTTGTAATTCATCTATTTTCTTTAGAGTAGAAAGTTTCATGACCCCTTTTTTGCGTTTGGTATCAATCATGATTTCCAATGGCATTACCCCGTCAAATTCTTTTTCAAAAAACAAAATATCTTTAAAAAATCCTGCTTTTTTGGGCATATCTTCAATTAAACTGCCCGATATGCGAATTTGATATATACCAATAATACTCAATACCAAAAGGATGATAGATGTAGTGTATATAGAAATGTTTTTGTGACGAACCGTTTTTTCAATCCAGTTCACAAATGATTTGGTATAAACTTTATTCAAATGTTGCAAATGCTTGTCTTTGGGTAAAGGCATAAAGCTGTAGATGATTGGGATAACCAATAAACACAGAATAAAAAGAAGTAAGATATTTAAAGAAGCTACAATTCCAAACTCGGTCAATAGCTCACTGTCAGTTACTATAAAAGTAGCAAAACCGGCAGCTGTAGTTAAATTGGTCATTAAAGTAGCATTTCCCACTTTGGAAATTACGCGTTGTAAAGATTTGGCTTGATTGCCATGGTTTTTGACTTCCTGTTGGTATTTATTGATTAAGAAAATACAGTTGGGAATACCAATAACAATAATTAAAGGGGGTATAATTGCGGTTAAAACCGTAATTTCAAATCCCAAAAGCCCGAGTGTGCCAAAGGCCCACATTACACCTATGATCACAACACACATAGAAATAAAAGTAGCTCTGAAACTTCGGAAAAAGAAAAAGAAAATTAATGAGGTAACTAATAAGGCAGCACCAATAAAAACGCCAATTTCGTCTACAATATTTTGAGAGTTAAGCGTTCGAATATAAGGCATTCCGGACACTTTTAAATCAATTCCGGTTTTGTTTTCAAAGGCTTCTATTTCCGGAATCAGCGTTTTTTCTACAAATATTTTTCGAATACTGGTATTGACAATTTTTTTGTCTAAATATATCGCAGATCGAAGGGTTTGTGTTTCTTTATTGAAAATTAAATTTTCATAAAAAGGGAGTTCTTCGTATAATTCTTTTTCTCGTTCAGAAAGGTAATTTTCCTTTTTTATTTGATTTTTATCAATAAATGGAATCAATTCAAATTCTTCTATACTTTCATTTTTTTGAAGTTTTCGTAATTCTTCTACAGATATTACAAGTTCAACTTCTTTAGCTTTTTTCAGATTTTCATGTAGTTTAACCCACTCGGCAAATAGGTTTGGGGTGAAAAAAGTAGAATCTTGAATTCCAATTACAATAAGATTGCCTTCTTCACCAAATTTATCTAAGAACAACTTGTATTCTTGGTTTATTTGATGGTGGTCCGGAAGCAAATTGGCTTCGGTGTAGGTAAATCGCATATTTTTCCATTGCAAAGCAAGGAAAATGGTAAAAAG
>JANJWE010000070.1 GCA_024709705.1 Flavobacterium sp.
ACTACCTGCTTCCGGCCCTATATCAAAGATGCGATCGGCAGATTTCATAATATCTTCATCGTGTTCCACAATAATAACTGTATTGCCTAATCGTTTAAGATTTTGCAGTACTTCAATCAATTTTTCGGTATCTTTAGGATGCAATCCAATACTGGGTTCGTCCAAAATATACATAGAACCTACCAAACTGCTTCCTAACGAAGTAGCCAAATTGATTCGTTGCGATTCGCCTCCCGATAAAGTAGCAGAATTGCGATTTAATGTCAAATAATTCAAACCAACTCGGTCTAAAAACTGCAAACGGCTTTTAATTTCAATGAGTAGACGATGAGCTACTTTTTGGTCGTATTCTGATAGAGTAAGAGTGTCAAAAAAAGGAATAAGCTCACGTATGGACATATCTACCAAATCGGATATTGTTTTAGATCCCACTCGAATATTATCGGCCTCTGGTCGCAACCGTTTTCCCTTACAAGCCGTACATTTGGTTTTTCCACGATAGCGGGAAAGCATTACTCGATTTTGGATTTTATAATTTTTTTCTTCCAATTCGTGAAAGAAATCATGCAATCCTGTAAAATATGAATTTCCGTCCCAAAGTAGTTTTTTTTGTTCATCCGTAAGTTGGAAATACGGTTTGTGAATCGGAAAATCAAATTTATAAGCATGATTTATCAATTGGTCTTTATACCAACCCATACTATCGCCCCGCCAAGGGTAAATGGCGTTTTCATAAATGGATAATCCCGTATTGGGAACCACTAAATCTTCATCAATGCCTATAACCGAGCCATAACCGTCACAAGTAGGACAGGCACCATACGGATTATTAAAGCTGAATAAATGAATATTGGGCTCTAAAAAATTCAAACCATCCAATTCAAAGTTTATACTAAACTCGTAGCGTTCCGTATTGGATACATTTTGGACGATACAAATTCCTTTCCCTTCAAAAAAAGCGGTTTGTACGGCATCTGCCAATCGATTAAAAAAAGCTTCGTCAGATTGAACTACAATACGATCCACCACTATGTAAAGAGCTTTTCCCTCTAAATCGGAAACCGCCACTTCATCCAATCGAGATATGGTTTCATCAGACCAAATACGAATGTAACCTTGTTGTAAAAGCACCTTAAGTTTATCTTCCAATGCTCTTCCGGACTCCAAAACTAGAGGTGCCAATAACAACCATTTTGAATTAGGTTCCATTTGAGAAACTTTTTCAACCACATCACTAACGGTGTGTTTTTTTACTTCATTTCCCGAAACAGGTGAGTAGGTTTTACCGATGCGAGCATAAAGTAATTTTAAATAATCATAAATTTCAGTTGAGGTACCCACGGTACTTCGTGCATTGGTAGTATTTACTTTTTGTTCTATGGCAATTGCCGGGGCAATACCTTTGATGTAATCTACTTTGGGTTTGTCTAATCTACCTAAGAATTGACGGGCATAAGACGATAAACTCTCTACGTATCTGCGTTGCCCTTCCGCATATAAAGTGTCGAAAGCCAAACTTGATTTGCCGGAACCTGACAATCCAGTAATTACAACCATTTGGTTTCGCGGAATGGCTACATCAATGTTTTTTAAATTGTGAAGTTGAGCACCTTTAATTAAGATGTGTTTTTTAGGTTCCAATAAAGCAAATTCTTCGGGGTTCATAGCAAAAAAATCAAAGTTTGGCAAAGATAACAATTTGAAACTTCATTTTTATATACTACTTTACATTGAAAAGCTGTGTTATTGCTAATATTGTATTGCGGTTTCCCGCAATTATTGTGCAAAATATGTTAAAATTTAAAATTTTGTTTGGGTGTTCCAATAAAATTGTGTTACATTTGACATAGTTTTAATCTTAATTTAACAATTGCCTATAAAATAAAAATACTTTTTAGAAAAAATAGCGATATCAAAACACAAACTCTAAAAGGTATATTATGGCTTTAGTTAATCACCCTGACGCTTTATTGGTAAAAAATTACATAGCCGGAGAAGAACAATCTTTAGCTGTTCTTATTGAACGTCACCAATCCAAAATTTACGGTTTTATCTATTCCAAAATTGGCGATAGAGATGTAGCGGATGATGTTTTTCAAGACACCTTCATTAAGGTAATCAAAACATTGAAGTCTAATGCATATAACGAAGAAGGAAAGTTCTTGCCATGGGTAATGCGTATTGCTCATAATTTGGTTGTGGATCATTTTAGAAAAGTTAAAAAAATGCCCATGCAGCGGGAAACCGAAGAATATTCAATTTTTTCTTTTATGTCTGACGATTCGCTTAATATAGAAGGTAGAATCATTACCAACCAAGTTGAAAATGATTTACAACGTTTACTCGAAGAATTACCGGCCGATCAAAAAGAGGTTCTTTTAATGCGAATGTATCAAGATATGAGTTTCAAAGAAATTGCCGAATCAACAGGAGTTAGCATAAATACGGCTTTGGGACGAATGCGATATGCTTTAATGAACCTTCGCAAGGTGATAGAAAAAAATCAAATTATTTTAACCAATTAAAACAATATATTTTATAAAGTTGCGTTCATAGTATAAACTAAATATTTATACATGGCGAAACTTTACACTAGTAAAAAATTAGCTACTCCAAAAATGTTACCTAAAAAAGAAACTATAAGTTTTTTACTTCAGTATTCTAAAGCACTGAGCATTGTTAAGGTAGGTACATTAAGTTTCGAGAATATAGCTAATTAAAAGGAACACCCCGAAATCATTTTCGGGGTGTTCTTTTTTCTATTTCTTTCAGAACCGATTTTCTTCCAATGGTTTGGGTGATAATATCTTTTTCCAGATCCCAACCTCGTGCCGGTGAATATTCCCTTCCATACCAAATGATTTGTAAATGCAAATCGTTCCATAATTCCTTAGGAAAAATAGCCTTGGCATCTTTCTCGGTTTGAGCCACACTTTTACCATTCGATAAATTCCATCGAAACATCAACCGATGTATGTGAGTATCCACCGGAAATGCAGGCACTCCAAATGCCTGACTCATTACAACGCTTGCGGTTTTATGTCCAACCGCGGGTAAAGCTTCCAAGGCTTCAAAACTTTGTGGCACCTCTCCATTGTATTTTTCAATTAAAATTTCCGACAACCCATAAATACCCTTAGATTTCATCGGCGATAACCCACAAGGTTTTATGATTTCCTTAATTTCTTCAACACTCATTTTTACCATATCATACGGGTTGTCTGCTTTGGCAAATAATAATGGGGTAATTTGATTTACCCTAACATCAGATCG
>JANJWE010000108.1 GCA_024709705.1 Flavobacterium sp.
TTTTTTAAAGTAGCTGATTATGGCGTAGTTGGTGATGCCTTTGAAATTGTTCCAAAACTGACACAAAAATTAAAAGAATTTAAAGCTCAAAATTCATAATTTTTTATAAATTGTGCCCGCATTGGGCTATCTAAATTAAGATAGTTGTATCTTTGTTTAGATAGCCCTTTTTTTATTAAAAATAAAAAGTTATACACCTAGTAAATAATACGTTGCAAGAATAATCATGAGCCTTGTCAAACTAGCCATAAAAGGAATATCATACAGTCAAACTCAAAACGGAGCTTACGCTTTGATTTTAAATGAAGTAGACGGAGAACGAAAGCTTCCCATAGTAATTGGTGCTTTTGAAGCACAATCTATTGCTATAGCTCTAGAAAAAGAAATTAAACCCCCTCGTCCCCTCACGCACGATTTATTTAAAAACTTTGCAGATCGTTTTGATATTGTGGTTAAACAAGTAATTATTCACAAATTGGTTGATGGTGTGTTTTACTCGAGTATTATTTGCGAAAGAGATAAAATTGAAGAAATTATTGATGCACGAACCTCCGATGCAATAGCTTTGGCTCTTCGTTTTAACGCACCCATTTTTACCTACAAAAACATACTCGATAAAGCCGGTATCTATCTAAAGGGAACGACTGGCGAGAATGAATCTTCTGAGAATGATGGTGTTTTATCGGCTCCAGAAACATTTGGCGTTGAAAATGAAGTTTCTACTACAGGTAGTTTTAGCAACAAAAGCGTATCCGAATTGTATGAGCTCCTCAACGAAGCTGTACAAAATGAAGATTATGAAAAAGCTGCAAAAATAAGAGATGAAATCTCCAAAAAAGAATCCTAAATTCTAATAATCCAATTTTTTATTCCAATGTATAAAAATTTAATTTTACTAACGCTAACCTTGTTGTTTTCTATAAATTTAAAAGCTCAAGAGTTAGAAAAAAAATGGCAGTTAAGCTCATCCCAATCGGATTATTTAGAATTAAAAGAAGGTGGGTATGAGCTGAAAATCACTGCAGATAGTCTAACCCAAAAAGGGGATTATTTGGTTCAGGACAACTATTTATTCTTGTTTGAAAATGGATCTGATGCACCTACCAAACGATTTACTATAGCCACGCAATCTGATTCAGTCTTAACTTTAAAAACCAAAGATAAAGCTTACTCCTTTTTTGCATCCAACAAAGTAAAATTAGAACAAACTGAAGCCCAATTAATTAAAAGTTCAGGATTTAACATAACCAGTTTATGGAGGGGTATCTTAGGGATGATTTCACTTTTAATAATTGCTTATCTTTTCAGTTCAAACCGAAAAGCAATCAATTGGAAAACGGTTGGAATTGGGATTGCAGCACAATTGATTTTGGCAATTGGAGTATTGAAAATTGAATTTGTAAAAAATCTATTTGAATTTGTCGGAGGCTTATTTGTAAAAGTATTAGATTTCACAAGAGCCGGAAGTGAATTTTTATTAGGCGGAATGATGAATGTGGACAATTTTGGATTTATATTTTTATTCCAAGTTTTACCTACCATCATTTTCTTCTCTGCTTTAACTTCATTATTATTCTATCTCGGAATTATACAAATTGTGGTAAAAGGTCTAGCCCTATTACTCACCAAGATTTTAGGAATTTCGGGTGCCGAAAGTCTTTCAGTAGCCGGAAATATATTTTTAGGGCAAACCGAAGCCCCGTTGATGATTAAAGCCTATTTAGAAAAAATGAATAAAAGTGAAATCTTATTGGTTATGATAGGCGGAATGGCTACTGTTGCCGGCGGAGTTTTAGCAGCATACATTGGTTTCTTAGGCGGAAATGACCCTGCTTTACGATTGGAATTTGCCAAACACTTACTAGCTGCCTCTGTTATGGCTGCACCAGGAGCAATTGTGGTTTCTAAAATGCTTTTTCCTCAAACCGAATCTATCGATACTAATGTAGAAGTTTCCAAAGAAAAAATTGGCTCAAACATTTTAGATGCCATAGCAACGGGAACCACAGAAGGATTAAAATTAGCGGCAAATGTAGCAGCAATGCTATTGGTTTTTATTGCTTTTATTGCAATGATTAATTATACTTTAGGTTGGATTGGAGATTGGTCGGGATTGAATGATTTTATAGCAGCTAAAACCCCATATTCAAAGTTCTCACTAGAAACTATTTTAGGCATTTTATTCGCCCCCTTAATGTGGTTAATAGGAGTTGCACAAGAAGACATGATGTTAATGGGACAATTACTCGGAATAAAATTAGCGGCCTCCGAATTTGTAGGCTACATTCAATTGGCCGAATTAAAAAATGCTGCCAATGCCATTCATTTTACCTATGATAAGTCAGTTATCATGGCCACTTATATGTTATGTGGATTTGCCAATTTTGCATCCATCGGAATTCAAATTGGAGGAATTGGTTCGTTGGCCCCCGGGCAACGTAAAACACTTTCAGAATTTGGATTAAAAGCGGTAATTGGCGGAAGTTTAGCGTCTTTACTTTCGGCAACTATTGCAGGAATGATAATTGGATAATTAAAATAATTAAGTAATGCAACAATACCACGACCTAGTCAAACACGTTTTAGCAAACGGAACGAAGAAAGGCGATCGAACAGGAACCGGAACAATCAGTGTTTTTGGGTATCAAATGCGTTTTGATTTAAGCGAAGGTTTTCCAATGGTAACCACCAAAAAACTGCATTTGAAATCGATTATATATGAGTTGTTATGGTTTTTGAAAGGCGATACCAACATCAATTATCTTAAAGAAAATGGCGTTAAAATATGGGACGAATGGGCAGATGAAAATGGTGATTTAGGTCCGGTTTATGGCCATCAATGGCGAAACTGGAACAGTGAAGAAATTGATCAAATTACCGAATTAATTGAAACATTAAAGAAAAACCCTAATAGCCGTAGAATGTTGGTTTCCGCATGGAATCCTTCTGTTTTGCCGGATACTTCCAAATCATTTGCAGAAAATGTAGCCAATGGCAAAGCCGCACTTCCCCCTTGCCATGCCTTTTTTCAATTTTATGTAGCCGATGGCAAATTAAGTTGTCAGTTGTATCAACGCAGTGCCGATATCTTTTTGGGTGTCCCATTTAACATTGCTTCATACGCCTTATTAACCCAGATGATTGCACAAGTTTGTGATTTACAACCCGGTGATTTCATTCATACTTTTGGTGATGCACATATTTACAACAACCACATCGAACAATTGGAATTGCAGCTTTCACGTGAGCCAAGACCGTTACCAAAAATGATTTTGAATCCGGAAATTAAAAACATTTTCGATTTTACATTTGACGATTTTACCTTAGAAGGCTATGACCCACATCCGCATATTAAAGGAGCTGTTGCCGTTTAAAATAAAAAAATGATTTCAAAATTAAAACTTATATTATTTCTCTTTGCTTTTCAAACTGGACTTTGTCAAGAACCCAATGATACAGTCTCAAACGATTCATTAGTAAGTTTTTATGAAATAGAACAGCCACCCCTTTTCCCTTCATGTGAAACCTTAGATTTAACCGAACAAAACAAGTGTTTTCAGGAGGCTTTATTCAACCATGTGAAAAAAAATTTTTCTTATCCCCAAAAAGCAGTTTCACAAAAAATTGAAGGACGGGTTTTTATTTCATTTATAATAGAAAAAGACGGTTCAATTACAATAGATAAAGTAAAAGGGTCTCACGAAATTTTAGAACAAGAAGCAGTTCGAATTATTATTTCATTACCTAAATTATCACCCGGTAAAATAAAAAATCAAAAGGTTAGGGTAAAATATTCAATGCCTATTACCTTTAAATTACAATAAAAAAACCACCTAAAAAGGTGGTTTAATATTAAATATCGGTTTTGTTATACCGCTACAACACTATTTTCAGCAGCAGCAAAATCATTCCATTTGTAAGCATCTGCTTGGTCGTCGTTTACGAATTCTCCATCAACTAAATACCGGAATTCGTATGAATTTGAAGCAGGTAATTCAAAAGTAGCTTTGAATGTTCCGTTTTTTAATTTACTAAGTTCCCCTTCTTTGGGATTCCAATTGTTGAAATCGCCTACAACAGAAGCGGTAGTTGCGTCTTTTGCTTCAATAGAAAAAGTAACTTTACACACCGGTTTTGATTTTATAAATTGTTTCTTAATTGCCATAACTATCTAATTTTGAGATTAATGTAACAAAGTAACAAATAGAAAATCGAATATCAAAGAACACTTAATACTTTTACCAAATTGCCAAAAACTACTCTGTTACAAGCCTAATTTGTTAATTTATAAGCCATTGCATTGCGATATTATTTTAGGAAAACGGTTTCGTATTAGAATATATTGAAAATAGATTTTTTTATTTTTAAATTATTCCTACCTTTAAGTAGCCAAAAAAATGTTTTTATTCATGGAAATCAGCAGAGAACAACACGAAAAGTATGAATATGCCAGAAGGCGAATCAAGCAAAAGAAACGTTTATATTATCATTTTGTAGTTTTTTTAATTGGAAGTTTATTTTTAATTTTATCAGATAAAATTTTCCATTATTCTCCATTTACAAATTGGTACATTTGGGCTACAACTTTGTGGTTTTTCTTGTTTATCATGCACTTTATTAAAGTCTATATTACCGACCGTTTTATGAATAAAAATTGGGAAAGAGAGCAGATAAATCGATTGATGGCACTTCAAGAAAAACGAATAGAACAATTGAAACAAAAAGTAGAATCCGAATCTAATACTTCGCTTTAAATAAACTATGAAAATACTAATTGCAGCTGTTGCTGAAAATAATGCTTTGGGAAAAAACAATGATTTATTATGGCATTTACCAGATGATTTTAAAAGATTTAAAGCGTTAACATCCGGACATTACATTATCATGGGTAGAAAAACTTTTGAAAGTTTCCCTAAGCCACTACCCAATAGAACTCATGTTATTATTACCCGTCAGAAAAACTATGAATTCAAAGACTGTATTGTTGTACCAAACTTAGAGAAAGCTTTTGAAGTTTGTCAAAATGAAGCCGTTGTATTTATAATTGGAGGTGGAGAAATATACAAACAAGCTTTACCTTTTTGTGATAAAATGGAACTTACAAGAGTTCACGCTTCCTTTGAAGCAGACACTTACTTTCCTGAATTTACTTTGGATGAATGGAAACTGGATTCTGAAGAATTTCATTCAAAAGATGAAAAACACGATTTTGCTTTTAGCTATTTGACATATTCCCGAAAATAAAAAAACATCCCTTTGGGGGATGTTTTAATCAAAATGCTTCAAGTTTTGGAACTAAGACTATTCCATTACTAGTATCTGATAACTTAAAATAAAAATTACCACTGCCAAAAAAACTCCAGAAATGAAGATTACGACATTGGCAAACTTTTGAGAATACATCTCAAAAAAGCCTTTAATACCAAATACCACGAAGGTACTAAAAGCAAAAAAAACTAAAATTTCCAAAAACAAATTTAACCCTAAGAACGTTTGTGGCACTGAAAAATCGGATTCACCAATTAAAGCTAATCCGTCGATACTGCTAACAAGAAAAAATGTGATGACAAGCGCCAATACCACCCATTTCATTTCGGTCTTAATTGCTCTTGATAACATGAAGACTAACATTTGATTCATGTTGTAAAATTGCTCATTATAAAAGAACCACACAATACCCAATTTTAGGGATATTTTTTTATCACTAATTTTAGTGAGTTTATGTTTTATCTTTTTGAAAAAAAAGTAAACAAAATTAGAAGATACGAGTTTGTTAATAGTTTAGAATAAGTTTATATTTGCAAAAAAAAGTATGGCTAAATCGGTTACCCCTTATAAAGATTCATCACTGGGCAAAAAAGAACAAGTTGCTCAAATGTTTGACACTATTTCTGAAAATTATGATGGCTTAAACCGAGTTATTTCTTTTGGAACCGATATCAAATGGCGTAAAAAAGTTTTAAAATTAGTTCAAGACCGAAAACCCGAAACCATACTAGATATTGCCACCGGAACCGGAGATTTGGCAATATTGATGACCCAAACTCAAGCAACTAAAATCATTGGACTTGATATTTCTGCCGGTATGCTTGAGGTGGGAAGAAGAAAAATCCAACAAAAGAATTTATCTTCAAAAATCGAAATGGTTTTAGGTGATTCTGAAAAAATCCCTTTCGAAACAAATTCTTTTGATGCTATAACCGTTGCTTTTGGTGTGAGAAATTTTGAAACACTTGAAAATGGTTTGTCAGAAATACTTAGAGTACTCAAACCCAACGGAATTTTTGTTATTCTTGAGACTTCTGTACCTGAAAAATTTCCGTTCAAACAAGGCTACAAGTTATATACCCGTTTTATTCTTCCGCTTATAGGAAAATTATTTTCAAAAGATAATTCAGCTTATGCTTACCTTTCAGAATCAGCTTCTGTATTTCCCTATGGAGAAGCGTTAAACAATATTTTGAGAAAAGTTGGGTTTATAGATGTTGTAGCTGAACCTCAAACCATGGGAGTAGCTACAATTTATACTGCTTCAAAAAAATAAAATGAAAACAAAACTTGTATTTGCTTTACTTGTAATAACCTGTCATACCCAAGCTCAATTTGGTAGTATTTTTGGTAGAGACCCCATAATTCATCTGGAAAATTTTGACAAACAAAGAGTGCATTGGGGTTATTTTTTAGGCTTTAATTCTTATGATTTTAAAATAGACCAAAATCGTTTAAATGAAGAAATTTTAAGTGAAACTACCGTAGGATTTAATGTTGGATTGGTAGGCGATTTAAGATTACACGAATACCTAAACTTACGTTTTGAACCTGGACTTTATTATACTCAAAGAAATTTAACATTCCCCAATTTTGAGTCGGAATTTGATGCCTTGAGAGAGGTAAAATCAACATATATTCATTTTCCGTTATTACTAAAGTTTTCATCTAAAAGAGTTGGAAATGTAAGACCTTACTTGGTTGGAGGACTTTCAACCACGCTCAATTTATCGAGTAATTCGAAAGCTAGAGATGACAACTCCAACAATCGATTTCGCATGAATCAATGGACCAATAATTACGAACTTGGATTTGGAATCGACATCTACTTGGAATATTTTAAATTTTCGCCCTCAATTAGAGGAGTCTTTAGTTTAAATGACGAATTAATTCGAGATAATGACCCTAATAGCCCCTGGACTTCTTCTGTAGAATCTATGAAAACACGTGGTGTTTTTATAAACTTTACCTTTCATTAATTCGGGCATACTCACTCATAAGTATTGCGGTAGCTGTAGCAACATTCAAACTTTCAGTCATTTGCATCTTACCAAATCGGGGAATACTTATTTTCTCTTGTATTTGATGCTCTATTTCAGTAGAAATTCCATTGGCCTCATTTCCCATTACTAAAATACAATTTTTAGGTAACGTTTTTTGATAAATGGAATTTCCTTCCATAAAGGCTCCGTAAACCGGTAATTGAGACTCTTCAATAAACAAGCGTAAAGAGGTGTATGTAACTGAAACTCTGGCAAGAGACCCCATTGTAGATTGAATAACTTTGGGATTAAAAACATCTACGGTTTCTTTAGAACAAATCAAATGTTCAATGCCAAACCAATCACACAACCTTATTATTGTTCCTAAATTCCCTGGATCTCTAATAGAATCTAAAGCCAAAATCAACCCCTCTTTTTTGATGTTTTTTGTTTGTGGCATTTCAAATACAGCCAAACATGTATTGGGAGTTTGAAGACAACTCATTTTTTTTAACTCACTCTCTGTGACCCATTGAGGTGCAATTTCTTTTGAAATCTGTAATTTAGGATTGGTTGTAAAAAAATCGGTTAAAACAAACCCCGCATTTACAAACTCTTGTATCACTTTCATTCCTTCTGCTATGAAAAGTTTTTCGGCGATACGATTTTTTTTAAGGTGAAGAGCTGTAATTCGTTTAATTTGATTTTTACTAACCATAAAATAGTGTATTTTTGAAGTAAATTTAAAATACCATTGAAAAGTATTTTCACAAAAATATCATTTATATTTTTAATTCTCTTTGTTTTTTATGCTTGTAATTCTGTAAAAAGAGTTCCCGAAGGCAAATCCTTGTTAACAAGCTCTGAAATTATTGTTGACGGGAAAAAAGAAACCAAAGAAGAGATTACCGCCTACTTGGTACAAAAACCAAATACGCAATTTTTAAAGGTTCCTTTTAGTTTATTTATATACAATTGGGCAAACCCGAATCCCGACTCAACTTTTGCGGCAAAATACATTAACAACCCCAAAAAACTGGAACGAAAATCGAAGTTTCTTTCTCGCAAACAAGTTTACCGACTTGGGGAATCGTTTTGGTATAAAGGCATACACAACCTTTTAAAAAATACCGGAGAAGCTCCAACCATTCTGGACGAAACTAAATCTTCAAAATCTTTATTACGCTTGAGATCTTACTACTTTAACGAAGGCTATTTTAATGTAAAAG
>JANJWE010000233.1 GCA_024709705.1 Flavobacterium sp.
ACGAACACCAAATTGTGAAAGACATTTTGGATTGGCGACAATTGGTCAAATTGCAAAATACATACGTAGATGCACTTCCGGAGCAAGTGGATGCCAAAACCCAACGTGTGCACACCGATTATATGCAAACGGTTGCCGCAACCGGACGATTGAGTTCCAATAATCCCAATTTGCAAAACATTCCAATTCGTACCGAACGAGGACGTCAAATAAGAAAAGCGTTTATTGCCCGAGATGAAAATTATACGCTACTGGCTGCCGATTATTCTCAAATTGAATTGCGAATAATTGCCGCTTTAAGTGGCGAAGAAAACATGATTAAAGCGTTTCAAAACCACGAAGATATTCACCGTTCTACCGCTTCAAAAGTATTCAACGTTCCGTTGGAGGAAGTCACCAAAGAACAGAGAAGCAATGCCAAAACAGTGAACTTCGGAATCATTTATGGCGTTTCAGCTTTTGGTTTAAGTAACCAAACCGATTTAACCCGAAGTGAAAGTGCTGCTCTGATTGACGCGTATTACAAAACCTATCCTCGCTTGAAATCCTATATTCAGGAACAAATAGATTTTGCCCGAGAACACGGATTTGTACAAACCGTTTCCGGAAGACGCCGTTATTTAAAAGACATCAATTCTGCCAATGCTGTGGTACGAGGTGCCGCAGAGCGAAATGCAGTGAACGCTCCTATTCAGGGAAGTGCCGCTGATATTATTAAAATTGCGATGATTAACATCCACAAACGATTGGTGAATGAAAATTGGCAATCTAAAATGCTGTTGCAAGTCCATGACGAATTGGTGTTTGACGTTCACCACTCTGAATTAGAAAAAATTCAACCGATGATTAAACACGAAATGGAGAATGCTTTTAAATTAGATGTACCATTAGTAGTGGATTTAGGAATGGGGAAAGATTGGTTGGAGGCTCATTAGGAGTTGGCAGTCACAGTGTTCAGTGTTCAGTTAAACCGTGAACAAAGTATTTCAATAGACAATTAATGTATGAAAGTTAATCTTAAACTTTTAGTAATCATTTTAATTTTAGAAATTCTTTACTTGTCTTTATTGTTTATAATTTTGCTTTTCTCTTTTTTTATGTATTTTGGATCTGGTGCAGGTGCAGAAAGTCAAATTGCAATTACATCTGGGAAAATAGGAAATCTAGTACTCGTTTTACCTCCCATATTATTTAATCTATACAAAATTAAAATATCACATTCAGAACAAAAAAGTATAGTGGCTAATACATATGTAACGGCAACTTTTTTATACTGTGCATTTTTGTTTTTTATTTTTAAAAGTGGATTTTTAAGTTCGTAAATTATCTTTTACGAATTCGAGTCAAATAAAAACCTACACCCTTCTCGTAGAATCCCGTTGTCTTAATTCTGTTTTAACAACCGTTGTTTTAAAAGTTGGCGTTTCTGATTTGCTTTCTAATTTTTCAATTAAAAGTTTGGCTGCTTCTTCACCAATTTCAGGCCCGTGCTGACTAATGGTAGATAAACTTGGGGTTAGTCTTCTTGACCAAACGCCATCAGCAAATCCAATAACACATAATTCTTTCGGAATTTGAATTCCTTTTTGGATAGCAATCTTCATAGCCATGGTAGAGGCGTGTTCGTCAACAGCTAAAATGCCATCAATTTCTTTTGCAGAAATCAATTTTTCCAAACGGGCATCAAAATCGGTTTGGCTATCCGTTTTTATAATATATCGTTTATTAATTTCCATTTTATTGTCTTGCAGGGCTCTTTCATAACCTAAGGCTCGGTGTTTACCCACACTTAAATTATCAATACAAGAAAGTAAGGCAATTTTTTTACATCCTAACTTAATCAAATGATTAACCGCTTCAACAGATGATTCAAAATCATCTACAATGACTTTATCACAATTTACATCTTCCATGATACGGTCAAACATCACGATTGGTAATCCTTCACGAAGGGTTTCTTTAAAATGGGAAGAAACATTTTTGGCTTGAGTTTCCTCTGCAACCGATAAAATAAAACCATCTACGGTTCCATTACTCAACAAATCCATAGCTTGTTTTTCTTTGTTATGGGATTCGTTTGATATATAGGTAATAACATTGTACCCTTTTGCATTGGCCGCTTTTTCAATACCGCTAAACACTTTGGCAAAAAAAGGATTTAAAATATTGGGAATTATCACGCCAATGGTATTGGTACGTTGGTTTTTCAAATTTTTAGCCATGGTGTTGGGCTTATAATTTTGAAGCTTAGCGTATTCTTGAACCCTGTTTTTAGTAACATCACCAATTTCGTGACTATCACTCAACGCTTTGGAAACAGTAGATACCGACAATCCTAAATCTTTTGCAATTTGTTTTAACGTGATTTTTGGCTTCATAGGAAAGAATTTAGATGTAAAAATAGTAAAATTATAATTTCAAAAGCTTAGATTTTAAAGAATCCTAAATTGCAATTTCAAACAAAAATAGTTTTTTGAATCTTACATTCATTTCAAAAAAGAAAAAAATACCCCCACTTTGGGTTATGTTAAGCGACTATGTTCCAAAATATTCCACTAAAAACCAGAGGTAAACACAGATAAAAAAATAATATGATTTTGCTATTTGCTTTTATCATAATTAATTGTACTTTTGCAACCCCTTTATTGGGGATGGAATGTTTAATTAAAATAAATTATTGTGAACACATTAAGCTACAAGACAGTTTCAGCCAACAAAGCTACCGCAGACAAGCAGTGGATTGTTGTAGATGCTGAGGGTCATAACTTAGGTCGTTTAGCTTCTAAAGTAGCGATGCTATTGAGAGGTAAATACAAGCCTAGTTATACTCCGCACGTTGATTGTGGGGATAACGTAATCGTTATCAACGCAGAAAAAATCAACCTGACTGGTAACAAGTTGGATGACAAAACGTACATCCGTCACACAGGTTACCCAGGTGGACAAAGAAGCTTGACCGCTAAAGTAATGCAACAAAAAAATCCTGCATTATTAGTAGAAAAAGCTGTAAAAGGAATGTTACCTAAAAACAAATTAGGGGCTCAACTATTCCGCAATTTAAATGTAAATGTTGGTACTGAGCACAAACATGCGGCTCAACAACCAAAAACCGTTAACTTAAACGATCTAAAGTAATGGGAGTTATTCACAAAATCGGTAGAAGAAAATGTGCTGTGGCACGTGTTTATGTTTCAGAAGGAACAGGAAAAATCACCGTAAACAAAAGAGAATTTGAAAACTACTTCCCAACAGCTACTTTACAGTACAAAGTAATGCAACCTATGTCTATGACAAACAATGCAGACAACTTTGACGTGAAAGTAAATGTATATGGTGGTGGTTCAACAGGTCAAGCAGAAGCTGTAAGAATGGCTATTGCAAGAGCAATGTGTGAGGTAGAAGCCGAAAACAGAGCTATCTTAAAACCAGAAGGATTGCTAACAAGAGATCCAAGAATGGTAGAACGTAAGAAATTTGGACAGAAGAAAGCTCGTAAGAGATTCCAATTCTCTAAACGTTAATCGATTTACAAAATTATTATTAAAAAAGTTATTGTTGTTATTATTCCGATTCGATCGGAAAATTAGTTTAGCATCTAAATGATGAAGACCAGAGATAATCGCTACTCCATCATTGCTAATCAACAGAACGTAAACTAGTACAAAAATGGCAAACAAAGTTGAAGTTAAAGACTTGCTAGAGGCTGGCGTTCATTTTGGACACATGACTCGCAAATGGGACCCAAACATGGCTCCTTATATTTATATGGAACGTAATGGTATTCATATCATTAACCTATATAAAACAGCTGCTAAAATTGAAGAAGCAAATGAAGCTTTGAAAAAAATTGCAGCTTCCGGTAGAAAAGTACTTTTTGTAGCTACCAAAAAACAAGCAAAAGATATCGTAGCCGAAAAAGCAACAGCCGCTAACATGCCGTACATTACAGAAAGATGGCCTGGTGGAATGTTGACTAACTTCGTTACTATCCGTAAAGCTGTTAAAAAAATGGCTTCTATCGATAGAATGAAGAAAGATGGCACTTTTAATACGCTTTCTAAAAAAGAAAGACTACAAGTAGATCGTCTTCGTGCTAAACTAGAGAAGAACTTAGGTTCTATCGCTGACATGTCTAGATTACCTGCTGCATTGTTTGTAGTAGATATCAAAGCTGAACACATCGCAGTAAAAGAAGCTCAAAAATTAAACATTCCAGTTTTTGCAATGGTTGATACAAATTCAGATCCTCGTGAAGTGGATTATGTAATCCCGGCAAATGATGATGCTTCTAAATCAATTGACAAAATTTTATCTTTAGTAACCGGTGCTATCATTGAAGGACTTTCTGAAAGAGGTTCTGAGAAAGAAGCAGACGTTGTAGAAGATACAGTAGAAGAAACAGTAGCTACCGCTCCGGTTGCAGAAACTGATACCACTACAGAAGAATAAATAGTATAAATTCCGATAGGAAAATTCCAAGTTCCAAAAAATTGTCTTTTAAAAATTGATGATTTAATAAAATTGGAATTTAGAATTTAATTATCGGAATTTGTTTTTTTACAAAAAAAATTTAAACTTAAAAATAGATACAAAATGGCAACAATTACTGCTGCAGACGTAAATAAATTAAGACAATCTACAGGTGCCGGAATGATGGACTGTAAAAAAGCTTTGGTTGAAGCTGATGGAGATTTCGATAAAGCGATACAAATCCTTAGAGAAAAAGGGCAAAAAGTGGCTGCTAACCGTTCTGACCGTGAGTCTAGTGAAGGTGCTGCTGTTGCTTTTATAAATGCAGACAAAACTAAAGGTGCTGTTATTACTTTGAACTGTGAAACAGATTTCGTAGGTAAAAACGAATCGTTCGTAGCTCTAGCTAAACAATTAGTAGAAAAAGCAATCAACTTTTCTACTAAAGAAGAATTTTTAGCTTCTTCATTTGACGGAAACATGACCGTTGCTGAAAAATTAATTGAGCAAACCGGAGTTATCGGTGAAAAAATTGAAATTGGCGGTTTTGAAATTTTAGAAGGTGCTTTTGTTGGTTCGTATGTACACGTAAACAAAATCGCTGCTTTAACAGCTATTTCATCTGCTATTGCTGATGCTGAAACGTTAACAAAAGACATTTCTATGCAAGTAGCTTCAATGGGAGCAGATACTTTATCATACAAAGATTTTGATCCTGCTTTCGTTGCTTCTGAACTTGCGGCTCGTATTGCTATAATCGAAAAAGAAAATGAAGAAGCAAAACGTTTAGGAAAAACTTTAAAAAATGTTCCTAAATATATTTCTTTCTCTCAATTAACTGAAGAGGTTTTAAAACAAGCCGAAGAGGATGCTAAAGCAGAATTGAAAGCAGAAGGAAAACCGGAGCAAATTTGGGATAAAATCATTCCAGGAAAAATCCAACGTTTTATCTCTGACAACACAACTTTAGATCAAGAAAAAGCTTTGTTAGATCAAAACTTCATCAAAGATGACACCAAAAAAGTTGGCGATTATGTAAAAGGTTTCAACGTTGAAATTACAGGTTTCAAAAGAGTTACTTTAGGATAATTGATACTGAACTTGTTTCAGAATTTACAAGCTAAACCTCAATTGTAACGATTGAGGTTTTTTTATGCTTTTTACTTAACTTTACAATATGCAACAAAATAATCCACTTCATGGAAAAACGCTACAATCGATTGTAGAATATTTAATTGATTTTTATGGTTTTGAAACCCTAAGTCAAAAAGTAAAAATTAAGTGTTTCACCGAAAATCCGTCTGTTAAATCGAGTCTCACTTTTTTGAGAAAAACCGATTGGGCGAGAAAAAAAGTAGAAGAGTTATACGTAAAAACCATAACAAACCGATAAATATGTCAATAAATAAAATCAGATGTTCCTGGTGTGAAAAAGACGATTTATATCGCAAATACCACGATGAAGAATGGGGAAACCCGGTGTATGACGACCAAAAATTGTTTGAATTTTTAATTTTGGAAACTTTTCAAGCCGGAGTGAGCTGGCATTTGATTCTGAAAAAGAGGGAGAATTTCAGAAAAGCATTCCTTGATTTTGACTACCAACAAATTGCATTATTTGGCGATTATGAAGTACAAGAATTAATGAAAGATGCCGGAATTATTCGGAATACCTTAAAAATTAAATCGGCTATTGCCAACGCAAAAGCTTTTATTAAAATACAGGAAGAGTTTGGATCCTTTTCAAATTTTATTTGGAGCTATATAGACGGAAAACCTATTGTAAATCATTTTACATCTTTTAAAGATGTTCCGGCCTACAGCCCATTAGCCGAAAAAATCAGTAAGGATTTAAAAAAAAGAGGTTTTAAATTTATTGGCCCAACCACCATGTATGCACACATGCAAGCCACCGGCATGGTAAACGACCACTTTTTGGATTGTTGGAAAAGGAATTAAAACGAAGATTTTAAAATTTTTAGGTAATTCGTTCTCGAAATTTCAAAAGCTCCCAATTTTTCCAAATGATCATTATGCACTTGACAATCAAGTAACATATAATTTTCATCTTTTAGCTTTTGTATTAAGCTAACAAAAGCCACTTTACTGGCATTGGGAACCTTAGAAAACATACTTTCTCCGCAAAATACTTTCCCCAAATCAACCCCATACAATCCACCAACTAACTGTTGGTCTTGCCAAACCTCAACCGATTGGGCATGCCCTAACTCATGCAACTTAAGGTAGGCTTCAAGCATAGTTGGGGTAATCCAAGTACCTTTTTGACCTTTGCGTTTTATAGTTTGACAGTGTGTGATTACTTGTTCAAAAGCCGTATTGAACGTGACGGAAAAAACAGCTCTATTAATAATTTTCCTGAGACTTTTGGCTACTTTGTATGCATTAGGATTTACCACCATTCGCTGTGGTGGACTCCACCAAAGTATAGGCTCATCGTCGTCAAACCAAGGAAAAATTCCGTTTCTGTAAGCCAAAAGCAACCGATCGGTACTCAAATCGCCTCCAACGGCCAAAATGCCTTCTGGTGAGGCTTCTGAAACCGGTGGAAAATACAATTCTTTAGATAAAAAATACATGAGAGTTGGCACCAATTAGAAATTCCAAATTTCAAAAGAAAAAAATTGAAATTTGGAATGCTAACATTGAGATATAATTCGATTAAAACGGTAAGTCGTCGTGTTCTTCTTCATTAAAGTTGGTTGCCGGTTCAAATGCTTCTGCTGTAGGCATGGGTGGCATTTGTTGCGTAGGAACTTCGGCTTGCAAACGTTCAATTCTCCAACCTTGAATAGAATTAAAATATTTGGACTCTCCTTGGGGATTTACCCATTCTCTCCCTCTCAAATTTATTGAAACTTTTACAGGTTCTCCTACTTTATAGGCATTTAACAAATCGCATTTATCTTGTGTAAATTCAATTAAAATATGTTGTGGGTATTGCTCCTCTGTAGTAACTACCAATTCTCTTTTTCTGAAGGAGGCACTTACTTGTTGCTCGGCATTGATTACTTTGATTTTTCCTGAAACTTCCATGTTTATAAAATTTAAAATTAGTATTGTGGCTTATATTAAACGCGTTTGGCTAATAAAACTTTCCAAGCAGAAGGAGCATCGTGTTGGTTCAGGTATTCTTTGGCTTTTTGATGAACTTTCACTTCGTCTGCTGAACTTAACACTCCTTTTACCGAAATATTCTGTTGTACAAATATATTAATTTCTTCTTCGGTTGGCAAACTTTCTACATTGCCCAACATACCCAAATCGTTTCCGTTAAAAACCGGACTTTCTTTGATAAAATTAGGAATCGTATCTACTCCTATTCCCAAAGTTGCCAAGGGTTTCGGAATTTCAAATAAGCCTTGATTGGCACGGGAATACCAGTTTCCACCCATGCGGGAAACCAAATCAATTTTTTCTTGATCAATGGTTCCCTTCTCATCCAAAACCATTTCGGATATGTGCATTTTTACTACTTCGCAAATTATCAAATTCCCGGCACCTCCTTCTGTGCCTAAAGCTATTATCTCATTTACTTTACATTCAAACTGAACCGGACTTTCGGCCACTCGAAAAGGACGAACCAAATCGGATTCCAACATGGTAAGACCCGATTTTAAAAACTCGTTTACACCATCAGGATATTCGGTACTGGAAAGCGACATTTGATGTACGATATCATAATTTACCACATTAATGACTACTTCTCTGGTGGCTTCACAATTTATCAAAGTATGTTTTAGGGTATTGTCTCTAACTCTTCGAGCCGGAGAAAAAACCAATATAGGCGGATTGGAACTGAAAACATTGAAAAAACTAAAGGGGGACAAATTGGGCGTGCCATCACTAGCCACCGTACTGGCAAAAGCAATGGGTCTCGGGCCAACAGAACTTTGTAAAAACCCTTGCAATTGAACCGGAGGAACCTCTTTGGGTGAAAAACTTAACATAAAAAACGGTGTTTGTACAAAGGTATGAAATTGAAGACTATTTGCGGCGAGGTTTTTTATTACCATTAGAAATTAGTACTTTTATACTAAATAGTTTTTTATGCATTTTTCTGAAAGCCGAAATGTAACCCGGTGGTTTTTAATTGCTTCTTCGTTTGTAATTGTGAGTCTCATTTTATGGAATACGTATTCCTTTTTTCAACGATTCAAAGAAGACGAGCGTATCAAGATGGAATTGTGGGCCAATGCTCAAACCACGGTTATCAATTCTGATGATGAAGATATTAGTTTACCTTTAAAAATCATAAGCAATACCACTACTATTCCTATTATTTTAACCGATTCTAAAGACCGAATTGTAACTACCGCCAATTTAGAAGATTTGAATGTAAAAGACAGTTTACAATTGAAATCGTATTTGGAAAAACTCAAAAAAGAAAACGAACCTATCGTTATGGAATATGTAAAAGGCGAATTTCAATATTTGTATTACGGAAATTCTTCTTTGCTCAACAAGTTAAAATATTATCCTTTGGCCCTGTTGCTCATTATTATTTTGTTTGCTCTTTTGGTTTTTAATTTTTATCAAACTTCCAAAATTGCCACGCAAAATAAACTTTGGGCGGGAATGGCAAAAGAGACGGCTCATCAAATAGGAACCCCTTTGTCTTCATTGATTGGGTGGCTTGAAATATTAAAAATTGAAAAAGTTTCTCCGGCAACTTTAACCGAAATTGAAAAAGACATCCAACGATTGCAAACCATTACCGATCGCTTTTCCAAAATTGGTTCGGAGCCGGCATTAGAATTAACCGATGTGGTTTCGGAAACGCTTTTTTCCTACGATTATTTAAAATCCCGCTTTTCCAAACAAATTGAATTTTCAATTTTAGCTCCAACCCAATCGGTTTATATTCCTTTAAATCCGGCTTTACACAGCTGGACTATAGAAAATTTGGTTAAAAACGCAATTGATGCCATGAAAGGGAGAGGCCAGTTAAGCCTTAAAATACTGGAAGAAGGTAACGAAATAAAAATTTATATCTCAGATACCGGAAAAGGCATTCCGAAAAGTCAGTTTTCTAAAATATTTGAACCCGGATTTACTACCAAAAAACGCGGTTGGGGTTTGGGACTTTCT
>JANJWE010000252.1 GCA_024709705.1 Flavobacterium sp.
TTATTTTGGAGGAAATTTAGACGATCAAATTATGAATGTACTCTTTAAAAACGATAGCTTTTTTTTACTTGGTAGAACCCAAAGTCAATCCAGTGTTACTACTGCTGGTGCTCTTCAACCCAATTTTTTATATAATAACAGTCCTTGGGCAGCCTTGACAATTGACAATACGTTCATTGCCCGTTTTGATCCTAATCCTTTATCATTGAACGATGCCGTTATTGCGGATGTAAATTTATACCCAAACCCTAACAATGGTTCTTTTTCGATTTCATCTATTGATAAAATAGAAACGGTAGAAATAGTTGATATGTTGGGTAAACTTGTTTTTAAAAATAAAAATAATTCAAATGAATACAATATAAATGGGATTTCAAAAGGGCTTTATTTGGTAAAAGTTACATTTGATAATGATAAAGTCTTGATAAAGAAAATGATAGTGAAGTAGATTTAACGTTGAAAAAAAATATCTTCATAATACTACTTTTATCCCTCACTTCCTGTAAAATAAACGGAAGTTTTCAGGGACTTTACAGTTACTATCATTCAACAAAAAAAGCGAAACCATCATTAATTGAAAAATATGATGCGGCGAAAGCATGTCAATTTGAAAACCACAAAAAAGTAATTGTTATCCATCATGAGGATATAAAAAATTGCTTGAAACAAAACCATAAGTCGCTCATCTATATTTGAAAACCAAAATGTAAAAGTGAATTTTGTTATGCTTTGAATATTGTACAAAATAGATGTTTACAAAATAATATCGAATTATTTGTAGTAGCGGAATATTATGATGCTGCATTAATGGATATTGATTATCTTCTAAAAAAACCGTTATTTGGAATTGATGTTGAATTCTACAACACCAATCTCACAGAAAAATACATGAATTTATTTATTTCAGGGATAACGTCAAATCAATCAAAGGAGGGAAGTTTTATCTATTTTATTGATGGTAAATATGAAAAATCATTTAAAAAAATAAATGAAATAGACGAATTATAATGCTAATCCTGCACAATAAAATCCTTCGGATCAACCTTTTGAAATTCCGGTTGAATATTCACGTGATTGATGTTGAATTTTTCATAAAGCACTTCTTCAATTTCATGCAATAAGTCGTTGAATTCACTCATTTTTATGTCGGCAGCACAATCGAGATGAGCTTCTAAATGCAGTTCTTCTTCGTTTAAATGCCAAACGTGAATGTGGTGCAACTTCCCAACCCCTTTGATTTGATGTACCTCGCGAACAATTTCTTTAATGTCGATGGTATCCGGTGTAAACAACATCAACATTTTGGTGGATTTTATAAACAAATCAAAACCAACCACAATTAAATACAAGGCAATTAACAAAGTCATCACACTATCTACCCAATATATTTCATAATATTTCATCAACAAACCTCCGGTTAAAACCGCCACAGAGGCCATCATATCGGTTAACAAATGCAAATAAGCCGATTTCATATTCAAATTATGAGCGGCATCTTTACGAAGTAATAACACTGAAAAACCGTTGACGACAATTCCTAAAAGGGCTAACCAAATCACTAAGTTCGATTCAATGGGTTCAGGTTGCATCAATTTTAGTATCGCATGATAAATCAATATAAATGCCACAATAATCAATGTAGAGGCATTGATAAACGCTGCAATTAATTCGGCTCTTTTGTAACCAAATGTATGACTGATGGACGCTTTTCTTCTTGATAATTTGTGTGCCACCAAACTAAAAATCAGCGAAAGCACATCTGAAAAATTGTGCAACGCATCCGAAATTAAGGCCAAACTACCGGAAACAATGCCGCCAATTACCTGAGCAATCGTAATCAATGTGTTCAGTAAAATCGAATAAATTAAATTATTGCCTTTTACGTTGTGTTTGTGAATTTTAGGGTTGGTGGACATTTAGGTTTTTTATTTTTAAAACCATTAAGGAATTAAGAAACATTAAGAAACTAAAACTTTATGAACCTTAATTTCTTAATGGTTCAAACTATTACGAACAACTTATTTTATTCACTCTATTCTGATGTCTTCCGCCTTCAAAATCGGTTTTCAAAAACGTATCCACCATTTCCACCGCTTGCGGAATCGAAGTAAATCGAGCCGGAATACTAATAATATTGGCATCGTTATGTTGTCTGGCCAAAGCAGCAATTTCTTTGGTCCAACACAAAGCTGCTCTTATGCCTTGGTGCTTGTTTACCGTCATAGCTATTCCGTTTCCGCTGCCGCAAATGACGATACCTAAATCGGCTATTCCTGTCTCAACATCGATGGCTACGGGATGACCAAAATCGGGATAATCCACGCTATCAGTGGTGTTGGTTCCGTGATTGATGACTTCGTGGCCATTTTTTTCTAAAAAATCAACGATGGCTTTTTTATAATCCGGGCCGGCGTGATCGTTTCCTATGGATATTTTCATTTTAGTTGTGTTGTTATTTTTATCTTTACAAAAATAATCAAATTCAATCAGGTTAGGATGAAATTTAACGGTCAGGTTTGTTCGTTTGATGATAATGCTTTGTATTGGGAATTACACATCCCTATTCCGGAAAATGTCTTTTCAACTTTAGTTGAGTTAGCCAAAGACAAACGTGTTGTTTGTACCTTGAATAGAGATTTTTCTTTTCATTGTGCGATGTTGCCAAAAGGAACCTTTCATTATATATTATTGAATAGAGCAATCTGCAAAAAACTGAATCTACATTTGAATGATGAGGTGGAAGTAGAATTAGTAAAAGACGAAAGTAAATACGGTATGCCGCTTTCTGAGGAAATGCAAGAAGTTTTGTTCAGCGACCCGGAAGGAAGTCATTTGTTTCATCAACTCACACCCGGCAAACAACGAACGTTAATTCATGTAGTGAATAAATACAAAAGTTCACAACTTCGGATTGAAAAATCATTCGTAATTTTAGAGCATTTGAAAAATCGAAAAGGGGTTTTGGACTTTAAAGGGTTGAATGAAGATTTTAAGCGTTTTAAAAATAAATTTTAATAGTGGCTCCGAATTCACGAATTCTACAAATTAGAAGAAATAATTGATGAATTCGTGTCAAACAAAAATAAATGAAAAAATACGATTACATCATTCTGGGTTCCGGTTTATCTGGTTTGCTCACCGCATATCGAATGGCGAATGATACCTGGTTTGATGACAAATCGATTTTAATCATCGACAAAGAAACCAAAAACCAAAACGACCGAACCTGGTGTTTTTGGGAAGAACCCAAAGGCGAATTTGATGCTATTTTATCCAAAACCTGGGAAAAAGCATTCATAGGAAATCAGGATTTTCAACAATCATTTTCCATGCATCCTTATTTGTATAAAATGATTCGAAGTAGTGATTTTTACAAATTGGTATTCGATACTATTTCGGCTAAATCTAATTTTACTTTTATAAATGATGAAATTTTAAATTGGAAAACGATTGGAAATTCGGTCGATATCACTGGAAAAAATCGAATCTATTGCGGAAGTTTTTTATTGAATAGTTTTTTTGATGTCAATCCGCTTCTCAACCAAAATAAATATCCGTATTTAAAACAACATTTTATTGGTTGGTTCATCAAAACCAAAGAGGAAATTTTTGATGATTCGGAAGTAAAATTTATGGATTTTACGATTGAACAAAACGGAAATACCCGATTTATGTATGTTTTGCCGACTTCAAAAACCGAAGCTTTGTTTGAATATACGCTGTTTTCTGAAGATGTATTAGAAAAAGTTGAATACGAAACAGCCATTCAAAATTATCTTCAAAATCTTGGAATAAAAGAGTATGAAATTGTTGAAAAAGAAGCCGGAAACATTCCGATGACGTGTTTTCCTTTTCACAAACAAAACTCAAAAAGGATTTTATTCATCGGAACGGCAGGTGGTTGGACAAAAG
>JANJWE010000268.1 GCA_024709705.1 Flavobacterium sp.
TTGTATATTGTTTATTTTTATTAATCAGTTGCCAAAATACCAAACAGGAATACCAAGAAATAGAGGAGATTCTAATTGCTTCAACTTTTGACCCACTTGAAGCCAAAAAACTTATGGAAACCCACTGTTATTTATGTCACAGTCCGTCAGCTCCTGAAAATCAGGGAAGAATTGCTCCACCTATGGTTGCTATAAAAGCCAGATATATTGATAGAGAAGGGTATAATAAAGCCGAATTTATAGAAAATGTAAAAGCATTTGTAGCCCATCCAACAGAAGATAAAGCCTTAATGTATGGTGCCGTAAAAAAGCACGGATTAATGCCAAAACAAGCTTTTCCGGAAGGTAGTGTAGAAAAAATAGCTACTTTTATGTTTGACTATCAAATTGAAGAACCCGAATGGTTTAAATCTCATTGGGAAGGTCACGGCAATAAAAATTGGACACAATCCGGTAAAAAACTTGAAGAAATAGAGACGACTAAAACCTATGCCGATATCGGTTTAGATTATGCTTTGGGTACTAAAAAAGTATTGGGTAAAAATTTAATGGAAGCCATTCAACAAAAAGGAACCATGGAAGCTTTGACCTTTTGTAACCATCAAGCTATTCCGTTGACCGATAGTATGGCAACGCACTACAAAGCAACTATTAAAAGAGTTTCAGACAAAAATCGAAATCCAAATAACAAAGCTAATGCAGAAGAATTACAGTATATTGCTCAATTCAAGAAAGAATTGGCAGAAAAAAAAGAAAGTAAACCCATTGCACTGGAAAAAGAAGATAAAATTCAATTTTATTATCCGATAGAAACCAATACCATGTGTTTGCAATGTCACGGAAAACAAATCAAACCGGAAGTACAACGTCAAATTTTGAAGTTATATCCCAAGGATTTAGCGATTGGATATGATGAAAACGAAATACGCGGTATTTGGAGTATAACTTTTGAAAAGAAAAAAAATGAATAAAAAAGCAATTATTATTACCGCAGTAGGAGTCGTAATCGGACTAATAGCCGGCTATCTCTATTACCAACAAATTGGTTGTGAAAGCGGTACCTGTGCTATCACCTCAAAACCGTTAAACAGTACCTTATATGGTGGTTTAATGGGTGGTTTGTTATTCAATTTATTTGTAACTTCACCCAAAAAGAAAGATTAAATGAAGCAATTTTGGAACGAACGTTACGCTGAAAAGGAGTTTGCTTATGGCAAAGAACCCAATCAATTTCTAAAAGAATATGTACATCTACTACCTTTAGGTAAAATTTTATTTGTGGCAGAAGGAGAGGGGAGAAATGCTGTTTTTGTGGCTCAAAATGGATTTGAGGTAGTTGCTTTTGATTACAGTGAATCGGCCAAAAGTAAAGCTTTAACGCTTGCTAAAGAGCAAAACGTTCAAATTGATTATGTAGTTTCTGATGTGATGGATGTATCTTTTGAACCCGAAAGTTTTGATGCGATAGTATTTATTTTTGCTCATTTTCCGGCTGTAATTCGCAAACAAGCTCATCAAAAGTTGGTCTCTTTTCTCAAACCCGGTGGCAAAATTATATTTGAAGCTTTTGAAAAAAATCAATTGCAATTTACTTCCGGCGGCCCCAAAGAATTAGCGATGCTATTTTCTGAAGACGAGGTAAAAAATGAATTTTCATCTATTAATTTCAACTTTTTTGAAACAGTAATTATTACTTTAGAAGAAGGGCCGTTTCATCAAGGAAAAGGTGCTGTAATTCGATTTATTGGAACAAAACATGAGAAAAACGAGTAAAGATTACATTTTTGTTGTTATCCAATTTCTTCTTTTTGGTGTTTATGCGTTTGATTTTTTTCAACCTATAGAAATTCCAAAATTTCTAGCAACATTCGGAATGGTGTTTGCTTTTATCGGTTTTATGATTGCACTGTTAACCGTTTTTGAATTAAAATCCAATCTTACCGTTTTCCCAACGCCAACCGAAAAAGCGGAATTACTCACAAACGGTTTTTTTCGATACAGTCGGCATCCTATTTATACCGGAATATTGATGTTTGCTTTTGGTTTTGCACTTTATAAGTATTCAATTTATAAACTTTTAATTACAGGTTTGTTATTCATTTGGTTTTATTTAAAATCCACATATGAAGAAAAACAACTTGCTCAAAAATTCAATGCTTATAGGGAATATCAGGAGAAAGTAGGACGTTTTTTTCCAAAACTTCCTTTATAAGTGGGCGATTCTTTCCAATTATCCTAAAATCATAAAAAATTCTCTTGGTAACAAATGTTACTGCACACCTCTTTTCATCGTTCTACTTTTGCCTTGTAATTAAGAAGTAAATCGAATGAAAACTATTAAAAATACGATTGCAATTGGGATATTTGCCTATTCATCAGCCCTATTCAGTCAAGATACTTTGCAAATTTCCAAATCAGATTTAGCCACAAAATTATCGGAGCAAAATCTTCAATTGAAAATTTCCAAACAAAATGTTGAGTCGGCTCGTTCAGATTACCGCCAATCCAATGCTCTTTTTTTGCCGAATATTTCGGCTTCGTACACCGCAATTTCAACTAATAATCCGTTGATGGCATTTGGTTCTAAATTGAATCAAGAAATCTTAACGCAAGCCGATTTTAATCCGGCTTTGTTGAATGATCCTTCACAAGTGCAAAATTATGCTACTCGAATTGAAGTGCTTCAACCCATTTTAAATGCGGATGGTTTATTTGAAAGAAAAGCAGCTAAATCAAAAATTGAAGCTTATCAATTGCAAACCGAACGCACCAAAGAATATTTAGAATTGGAAGTGAACAAAGCGTTTATGCAATTACAATTGGCTTATAAAGCGGTTGGGGTTTTGGAAAAAGCGAACACAACGGCACAAGCCAATCTGAATTTGGTCAACAATTATTTCAAACAAGGAATGTTGCAAAAAACGGATGTGTTGGATGTGAAAGTTCGCGTAAATGAAATCGCTAATCAACTGACCTATGCCAAAAGTAATGTGCGAAACGCATCCGATTATTTAGCTTTTTTATTAAATGAAGATACCAAAGGAGGCATTTACAAACCGATGGAAAAATTAGATAATGAAATTAATCCAACACTCCAAAATGCTCAATTATCAACATCAAGAAAAGATTTTTTAGCGATGGAAAAATCAACCGAAGCGTATAAAAATAGGATGAAATCAGGTAAAATGAGTTTTCTACCCCGTTTGAATGCTTTTGGAACCTATGAGTTATACGATACTGAAATCTTTCAATTTGGTGCAAACGGTTATACTATAGGAGCTCAATTGTCATGGAATGTATTTGACGGTTATAAATCCATCGGAAAATTTGAAAAATCAATAGTAGAATTCCAAAAAGCTGAAACGGAAGCTGAACAATACAAAAA
>JANJWE010000285.1 GCA_024709705.1 Flavobacterium sp.
AATCCCTGTGGGTGGTGATCTAGCCGATGTTTTCGGAATCAATCTTATTTATTTTGATTTAGATAAATGGAACATCAGACCAGATGCCGCTATTGATATTGCTAAAATTTTGGATGTCTTAAATGAATACCCAACGATGAAAATTGATATTCGTTCACATACAGACAGCAGACAAACGCACCGTTACAATGAGATTTTGTCTGACAAACGTGCAAAATCTACTCGTGACTGGTTAATCAAAAATGGTATAGCTCCAGAACGATTGACTGCTAAAGGTTATGGTGAAACCCAATTGGTAAACAAATGTGCTGATGGTGTAGAATGTACCGAAGCAGAACATCAATTAAACCGAAGAAGTCAATTTATTATTACTGCACTGTAATTACAAATTGTTTTAAATAAAAAAAACATCCCTACTTTGGGATGTTTTTTTTTATTCTTATTTTTCAATTTCTCGAAGACTTTCCATTTTTTTCAAAGCTAAAAATCCTTTGATGTCTTCAAAATGTTCTTTTACACGTTTGTTTCCAAATTCAAAAACTTTGGTTGCCAACCCGTCCAAGAAATCACGATCGTGAGAAACCAATATTAATGTACCATCAAAATCTCGTAAAGCCTCCTTAATAATATCTTTCGTTTTCATATCTAAATGGTTCGAAGGCTCATCCAAAATCAATAAATTGACGGGTTCCAATAACAACTTTATCATCGCCAATCTTGTTTTTTCTCCACCCGAAAGTACTTTTACTTTTTTAGTAATATCATCTCCTTGGAACATAAACGCCCCCAAAATATTTTTTATTTGGGTGCGAATTTCTCCCACTGCAATACTATCTATCGTTTCAAAAATAGTCATATTTTCATCCAACAACGAGGCTTGATTTTGAGCAAAATACCCAATTTGAGCATTATGCCCAATTTCAACACTTCCGCCGTTGATTTCAATTTCTTTCATGATTGCTTTAATCATGGTTGATTTTCCCTCTCCATTTTTACCCACAAAAGCAACCTTTTGCCCTCTTTCAATTACAATATTGGCATCTTTAAAAATCACTTTATCACCATAGCTTTTATGTAAATCTTTTACCACAACCGGATATTGCCCGGAACGTACAGACGGCGGAAATTTCAATCGCAAAGCCGAATTGTCAATTTCGTCAATTTCAACCGGAACCAATTTTTCCAACATCTTAACACGTGATTGAACTTGCAAGGTTTTGGAATACGTTCCTTTGAATCGCTCAATAAATTCCATGTTTTCTGCAATCATTTTTTGTTGTTCATCATAAGCTTTTTGCTGATGAATTCGTCGGTCTTTTCGCAATTCTAAATAATGAGAATATTTGGCTTTGTAATCGTAAATACGACCCATCGTAACCTCTATAGTTCTATTGGTAATGTTATCCACAAAAGCTCTATCGTGTGAAATCACAATAACTGCTTTGGCCGAATTAATTAAAAATTCTTCCAACCATTGAATGCTTTCAATATCCATATGATTGGTGGGCTCATCCAACAAAATCAAATCCGGCTTTTTTAATAATATTTTTGCCAATTCGATTCGCATTCTCCAACCGCCTGAAAATTCAGAAGTAGGTCGTGTAAAATCTTCTCTTACAAAACCCAATCCTTTTAATACCTTTTCTACTTCTGCTTCATAATTCACTTCTTCTATAGAATAGTATTTCTCACTTAATTCAGAGACTCTTTCAATTAGCTTCATGTAATCGTCACTTTCGTAATCAGTCCGAATAGTTAATTGCTCATTAATAGCATCAATCTCTGTTTTCATATCGAACACCTCAGCAAAAGCTTTTGAAGCTTCTTCCATTACTGTTGCATCATCTTTGGTTAACAAATGTTGAGGCAAATAGGCAATTACGGCTTCTTTTGGAGCTGAAATATTCCCGGTTGATGGTTTATTTACTCCCGCAATTATTTTTAAAAGCGTAGATTTACCGGCTCCATTTTTACCCATTAAGGCAATTTTATCATTTTCATTTATGGCAAAAGAAACTTCGCTAAATAAAGTAGTACCGCCAAACTGAACGGAGATATCGTTTACTGTAATCATTGTAGAGATTTAGATTTTTAGACTATTCGATAATCCGGTTGTTGGAATTAATGAATATTCGATTTTTTAAAGGTGCAAAGATAATCGAAATGTGGAATCCTAAAGTTTGAAAATGATAATTCAAAGGACATTTGTTTTGTAAATTGATAAAATGCCTTTACAATTCATGATAAAAACACAATTCATTAGCCAATCCCATCAAAATCAGATCTAAACCTTATTTTTTAATTAATTTTGTGAACTGAACTATCATATCTACTATGCCATTACTTGATTACAGCTTTCTAGGAAAAATTATCCCAAAACAAAAACACAAGAAAACCTATCGCAAAGCCAAACAATCCTATTTGAATAGAATTCGATTGGCGATGAGTTTTTTTTACTTCGGTATGGGATTTTGTTTTGCCTCATGGGCCAGTAGAATTCCGGATATCAAATCATATTTAAGCTTAAGTGAAGGTGAATTGGGAACACTTCTATTTGCATTGCCCATCGGACAACTAATCGCTATGCCCTTTTCCGGAAAGGTAGTTACCCGTTATGGGAGCCAAAAAATACTGCTTTTATCACTACCGCTATATGCGTTGAGTTTAACTTTTATGGGTATGGTTACCCAAACCTGGCAATTGGCTTTGGCTTTGTTTATTTTTGGGGTGTGTGGAAACTTTTGCAATATTTCTATCAATACTCAAGGGGTTTATACTGAACAAATATTCAGAAAACCAATCATGGGTTCTTTTCATGGTTCCTGGAGTTTAGCCGGATTTTGTGGAGCTTTGGTTGGACTGGGTATGATGGCACTAAAATTATCGCCTCATGAGCATTTCTTGATTATTTTTCTTGTAATAGGTTTGATTATATGGACAAATTATAGCTATTTAGTTAAGGTAAAATCAGTTGCCAAGGAAATCTCGGGGCCCAAGTTCAGGTTTCAAATACCGGATAAAAATTTAATTTGGTTGGGTGTAATTGGTTTTTGTTGTATGGCTAGCGAGGGTATCATGTTTGATTGGAGTGGAGTTTACTTCAAAGATATTGTCAAAGCACCGGGAGCTTTGGTTATTTTGGGGTATACTTCCTTTATGATAACCATGGCATCGGGTCGGTTTTTAAGTGATATTTTAGTTCGAAAATTCGGAGCTCGAAACATATTGATTGTAAGCGGAATTACTATCTCAACCGGATTATATACAGCCGTTGCATTTCCCTATCTAATTCCATGTACGCTGGCCTTTATGCTGGTTGGTTTTGGAGTTTCTAATGTTATTCCAATTATTTTTAGTACAACCGGAAGAAGTACATCAATTCCTACAGGTGAAGCATTAACTATTGTAACCGGAATTAGTTTTATTGGATTTTTACTTGGACCACCCGTAATTGGGCATATTGCAGAATTAACAAACTTGCGTTACTCTTTTGCATTTATAGGTATATTTGGCGTATTTATATCGGTTTTGGCTTATTTTTTAAAGGTTTTTAGGTAAAATATTTAATTTTAGACCTGATAGGTTTTGAAAACCTATAATGTCTAAAGTACTACTAAATACTCATCCTAAATTGTTCTATCACCGGAGCTACTTTGGCATAATACCGCTCATCAACAAACAATTCTACAGCCAAATCCAAGTTGCCAAAACCACCCAAACGTGCCGATTGGATATTGTCTTTTTGAAGTACATCTACTCCTATTTCTTCTATTTTTTCTCTCAAAGCGGAAGCTAGAATTTCACTTCCGGAGAATATTTTCATCATGCCCATCTTTATAGTAATAAGTGATTAGTAAATGGTAATTAGTTTTTTATTGCAATATATTGATTAGACATCAGACAACCGACAACTATTCCGCCTCGAAAAAGACGGGTTCAATCATAATTTTATCAGCCAATACTTCTACCCGCTCCGTAATTGTAGAACAAAAGAATAGGCGTTGCGTTTTTTCAACACTCAAAGACAATCGTAAAATGATAGCATCCATTCGGTTACGAAATAAAACATCGGCATCATCTACCACAAACATTCTGATGGTATTCATATTGAATCCGGCTGACGAAAACATATCATTAATTTTGGTTGGTGTTCCTATTAAAACATCCATTCCGAGCGAAATTTGATTTTTATCGTAATCAATATCACCTTTTTCATGTACACCAATAACACGCAAATGAGTGTAACTTCCATGTCTTTGAAAAAGTTCAACCATTTCGATTACTTTTTCTTTGGTTTCCACAATTACCAGGGCTCTTGTGCTTTCACCAATAGGTTTTTCCAAACGTTGAATGACGTTTAAGGCAATGGTTGTAGATTTTCCGGTTCCTTCAGGGGATTGAATGACCGCATCTGCTCCACTTTTTAAGGTTGAAAAGGTTTCTTGCTGCATTTCATTAGCTTCGATTAAATCATTTTCAATCAAAGCTTTTTGAAGGTTGGGGTTTATTTTTTTTAGTTGCATATTTTAAAAGGTGATGGGTGATGGGTAAATGGTGATGGGTGATGGGATTTCCTTTCACCTATTATCCATTACCATTTACCATTTTTATTTACTCGCAAAAAGCTTCACATCATTCTCCGAAATCTCACTTCCGCCAAGAATAATTAAGCGTTCTACCACGTTGCGAAGTTCGCGAATATTTCCGGTCCAATCGTATTCTTGTAATAATTTAATTGCATTAGCTGAAAATTTCTTGGCTATATTGCCTTGTTCTTCGGCAATTTTGCTTGAAAAATGTTCAATCAATAGCGGAATATCATCTCGCCTATCATTCAAAGCCGGCACTTTTATCAAAATCACCGCCAAACGATGGTACAAATCTTCTCGAAAACGCCCTTCGGCAATTTCTTTTTTCAAATCTTTATTGGTGGCTGCAATCACCCGAACATTGACTTTGATGTCCTTATCCGCTCCAACTCGTTGAACCAAATTTTCTTGTAAAGCACGCAATACTTTCGCTTGAGCAGCCAAACTCATATCGCCAATTTCATCCAAAAAAATAGTTCCGCCATCAGCCGCCTCAAATTTTCCGGCTCGGTCCTTTACAGCTGATGTAAAGGCTCCTTTCACATGACCAAACAATTCACTTTCAATTAATTCTGATGGAATGGCGGCACAATTCACTTCAATAATCGGAAAAGCCGAACGTTCACTTTTTTCATGTAATTGATGGGCAACTAACTCTTTTCCGGTACCGTTTGGTCCGGTAATAAGAACACGTGCTTCTGTAGGAGCTACTTTTTCAATCATTTCTTTGATATGGTTAATCGGCTCCGACTGACCAATCATTTCATAATTTTTGCTAACTTTCTTCTTAAGAATTTTATTTTCAACCACCAGTTGTTTTCGGTCTAACGCATTGCGAACCGTATTCAACAATCGATTCAAATCGGGTGGTTTTGAAATGTAATCAAAGGCTCCCAATCGCATCGTATTGACAGCCGTTTCCAAATCGCCATGACCGGAAATCATGACCATCGGAATTTCGGGTTTTATTTTTTTCACGGCTTCAAGCACCTCTACCCCATCCATTTTGGGCATTTTGATGTCACAAAGTACCAAATCGTAATCTTCGTTTTTAATTTTTTCTACTCCGGAAAGTCCGTCTTCCGCTTCTTCTACTTGATACGTATCGCTTTCCTCCGAAAGAATTTTGGTTAACACTCTACGAATAGGAGCTTCATCTTCAATAATCAAAATTTTTGGCATAGTTATAATACTAATATTAATTTAAAATAGTTTTTTCTTTGTAAGGTAAGACAATCATAGGAAACTTACCTTCGTAAATGAATTCGTTAGAAAAATAACTTCTAAACATTTTATCTGAAACATTACGAGCCCCTTTTTGAATAACTAAAATCTTAGTAAATTGAGCATTTTTAGACTCTATTGATTCTTTTAAAGTTTCTTTATCTTCCAAAACTTTACATACTATTTCCAGTTTCTTATTTTCCGGAAAATGAATTTTTTCTAATTCATCCTGATTAAATATCCAATCTTCCGAGTTATTTGATATTGTAAAAACTACAATTTTCTTTAAATTTTCAAAAAATGGAATTACAGTATTCAATGCATCAAAATTAAATTCTTGAGCTTTGAGTATTCCAACATAAAACTCTTCAATTTTTAAATCCGATTGTATTTGAGGAAAGGCAAACAAAGTAGCATTAATGTGATCTGTAATTTGAGTAGCTATACTCCCAATTAAGTGTTTTTTAAAATAACCAGTACCTTTTAAACCAACAAAAATGAAATCTTCATATGATGGATTCTTAAGTTTAGCATACATCTTTGGAATTCGTTCTTCTGAAACAAAAAAATCAACATCCATTGGGCTAAAATCAATTTTGGCTAACTCTTTCAATTGAATTAGAGCCTCTGTCTTAGCATTTCGAACTGCCAATAAACGTTCGGAATTATCTATAATTTTGGGTAAAAAATTATAAGTTTGATGAGCCAAACAGAATTCGACTTTATGATTTTGGGCCATTTGCAAAGCATTTTTAATTAGTAACTGACTATGCTCTGTAGTTTCTAAGAATAAAATAAATCGTTTAGGCAACTCTACTTTATTACTTTTTAATCGCTCTGCAATTATATCTATACTTTCTTTTTTATCAGAAAGAACAATTAATTTATCACCTGACTCTAAAATTGTGGAACCGCTTGGTGTTATATACTTTTCGTTTCGTTTTATCATCGTTACTAAAGCATTTTTTGGAAAACCAAGATTAACTATTTTCTTCCCTACACCATAATCAGACTTAACAATGTTTATCTCACCAATATGCGACTTGGGATTTTCGTCAAAAAAGATTTCCAAGGGTCCTTTTAATTTAACTTTCTCAGGTAAAGAAACATGAAGCCAGTTTGCAATTACTGACAGGGTTGTCCCTTGAATAAGAATAGACGTTAATGTAATAAAAAATACAATATTGAAAATCATATCTGCTTTTTCAATTCCGGCAAGTAACGGATAAGTAGCAAACACAATTGGAACCGCACCTCTCAAACCTACCCAAGATATATATAGTTTTTTTCTGTTTTTGAGTTTAAATGGAATCAAACTTAAAAACACACTGATGGGTCTGGCTACCAGAATCATAAAAGCAGAAATCAATAAGCCAATTCCAATTACCGGAACTATATGTGACGGAAAAACCAATAAGCCTAACGTCAGGAACAATACAATCTGCATTAACCAAGCTAAACCATCAAACATTTTCATGATGGTTCTTTTGTGAATAATGTCCTGATTACCCAAATAAACAGCACATAAATAAATGGCTAAAAATCCGTTTCCACCAACAAAATCGGTAGCAGAAAAAGTGATAAACATTAAAGCAATCACCAAAACCGGATACAATCCTTCAAAGTCTAATTTGATTTGGTTAATGATGTATTTACTCAACTTCCCAAAAAGTAAACCGGCACCTGCACCAATAATCATTTGTTGCAAAAATAACGGAATAACTGACCAAACGTTTTGATCTTGCTCCTGATTGACCACTAACCCTAAGAATGCAACCGTTAACACATACGCCATTGGGTCATTACTACCGCTTTCCAATTCAAGTGTTGGACGTAAATTAGATTTCAATGCTAAACTTTTAGATCTTAGTATAGAAAATACAGCTGCGGCATCAGTTGATGAAACAATTGAACCCAACAGCAATGATTCATAAATTGTGAAATCGGTTATGTAGTAAACAAAAATACCTACAGATATTGCCGTGATAAAAACACCAAATGTGGACAAAGCAATTCCTTGCCATAAAATGGGTTTGATTGAACCCCAACTTGTATCTAAACCTCCGGAAAACAAAATAAAATTAAGTGAAACTATTCCAATAAATTGTGCCAATTTCGGATCATCAAATAGAATTCCGCCCGGACCTTCAGAGCCGGCAAGCATTCCAATAGCTAAGAACAATACTAATGTGGGAACGCCAAATTTATAAGATGTTTTACCTGCTATTATACTTATTAAAAGTAATAAGGAGCCAATTAGTAATATGTTCTCTATACTTAAACTCATTTAATCACACATTTAATACTTCATCCACTTATACAATTCCTTCCAAGTGGGTTTTTTACCATACATTAGAATTCCAACTCTGTAAATTTTGGCTGCCAGCCAAACAACTCCAAAAAATGTGGCATACAATAACACCAATGAAAGTACCAATTGCCATAACGGAACTCCAAACGGAATTCGCATTAACATAACAATAGGTGAAGTGAGCGGAAAAATAGAAAACACCGTAGCAATCGTTCCGTGTGGGTCGTTCAAAACGGTGAAAAACCCAATATAAACACCCAAAATTAAGGGTAAAATAATGGGCAATAAAAATTGTTGTGAATCGGTTTCATTGTCTACCGCCGAGCCAATTGCGGCATAAAAAGAGCTGTATAAGAAATAACCTCCCACAAAATACAATACAAATGAAAAGAGCAGGGTAAACAAAGGCAAACTTAAAAATTCATTCAAATACAATGGCAATTTTTCGGATAGTCCAGAATTTTGAGCGGCTTCTATAGCTTCAGGTGAAGCCGCCGATGTAGCTCCCATTTCAAGACCTAAAACATAAGTAACTATAAAAAATAACACAACACCCAAAACCGCCCAAATGAAAAACTGAAGAATTCCGGCCAATGAATTCCCAATAATTTTACCTAACATTAATTGAAAGGGTTTAACCGAAGAAATAATGATTTCTATGATGCGATTTGTTTTTTCTTCAATAACACTTCGCATTACAAAATTGCCGTAAATCACAATGAACATCATAATCAAATAGCCAAAAGCACCACCCAAAAATAACTTGATTTCATTTAAACCTTTAACGGTATCTTCGCCGGTAGACTTTTTTAATACGATGGAAACATCGGCTTGAGCTTGATTTAATTTTACGGTATCAACACCTATTTTTTCATAATTGTCTTGTGTTATTTTTTGCGAAATTACATCTTCCAAATCCATAATAAAATCCATAGAAGGACTTTCATTGGATATAAATTGGACTTTGGAAACCAACTCCGGAAGACTATCTACCTGAGGGATGTACAAAACCCCTTCGTAGCTTTCCAAAATTAAACTATCTTTAATTTGATTCAAATTTAAAGTGGTCAAATCATGGTAAGTAAACGATTCGTCATTGGTGAATTCTTTCAAAAAATATCCTGTTTCATCATGAATCCCAATTCGCTTTACATCCGCTTTGATTGAAGCCAAAAAAGCCACAAATACTGCTATTCCAACAAATAAAAGCGGACTCAAAAAGGTCATCACAATAAAAGATTTGTTGCGAACTTTGGCAATAAACTCTCTCTTAATTATAAGGCTTAAAACACTCATTATTTTTCGTTTACAGTTTGAATAAAAATTTCATTTGCCGTTGGAATTTTCTCTACAAAATGGGTTACAATTCCATGAGAAGTTAAGAATTGAAGTAAATCATTAGACGATTGATTCCCCAATTCAATTTCCAGTTTCAATTCGTGGTTTAACGATTTAAAAAAGGCGGGTTGTACCGAGTTGTAATTTTGTGACAGTTGAGCCAATAAACCTTCGGTGTTTGAAGTAGCAATACCTACTTCAAAAGTATGCGTTTTAAATTGCCGCTTTATATCCGTGAGTTTTCCTTCGAGCATTTTATTCGATTTGTGAATCAAAGCAATATCATCGCATAATTCCTCGACACTTTCCATCCGATGGGTAGAAAAAATAATGGTAGCTCCGTTTTTCTTTAATTCCAAAATCTCATCTTTAATAAGTGCCGCATTCACCGGGTCAAAACCCGAAAAAGGTTCGTCAAAAATGAGTAATTTGGGTTGATGCAATACGGTGACTACAAACTGTACTTTTTGAGCCATACCTTTGGAAAGTTCCTGAATTTTCTTGTCCCACCATCCTTCTATACCAAAACGTTCAAACCAATGTATCAACTGCTTTTTGGCTTCGGTTTTAGACAATCCTTTCAATTGAGCCAGGTACAAACACTGCTCGCCTACTTTCATCGATTTATACAAACCGCGTTCTTCGGGCAAGTAACCAATATGTTGAATGTGATGCGGTTGCAATTTTTCGCCATCCAAAAACACTTCGCCACTATCCGGCATAGTTATTTGATTAATAATTCGAATTAGCGATGTTTTTCCGGCTCCATTGGGTCCCAAAAGACCATAAATACTTCCCTTCGGGACAGATAAAGACACGTTGTTTAAAGCGGTATAATCGCCATATTGTTTAACAACATTTTTAACTTCTAAAATGTGGCTCATAAACTTGTTTTGTGTTTGGGTAAATATAAGAAATAACCGCAAAATATCGCGTAAAGAATCACCAAGATATGGGTTTTTTTGTGGGCGTGCCCCCGTTGCAAGCAATAGATGTGCAAAATAAAACGATTGGTGAGCAACGGGGTCGGGCTTTTCGCTGCAAGTCCTCATTTCGCCTCCACAAGCTCCGGCATCATTCCGGGCTTTCCACTGCAATCCCTCACGCAAATAAATGATAGGTAAAAAAGAAGTGTACTAATTCAGAAAAAAGGTGAACCTTAAATTGTTATTTAATTATAAAATTTCCCGTCTGTATCATTACAACGCAGGAGAAATCACATAACACTACGCAAATTCGTTAACAACTTTATGTGATTTCTCCCTCTGGTCGAAATGACACGGTGAACATATTTTTTCGAAATCGCATACTCAACTAAAACAACAAAAACTTATTTCAATCGTTGTAAATTAAAAATTGCTCAAAAATCTTTATGAGAATATTATTTTTTCTTTTAATCCCTTTAATATCTTTTTCTCAAAATGAAAGTATTGAGAAAATGAAAAAACTTCCTAAAGTAGAATTTGAAAAAACTTTTAACGATAGTATTAAAAAATTACAATCGTTAGAATTGTGGAACTTTATTAAAAACGCTAAAGAAAGTAATGTAGATTTAAATGATTTTAATTCAACTTTTACCAAAAGATTTGAAACGGCAAAATGGCCAATTGAAATGCATTTTCTTTTAGAAATCCTTATTGAACAAAAAACTGAACAAGAAATTATTGAAAAGACTTTAAACAAAAAAGAAATTTGGAACAATGGAGAATGGGCTGAAAAATTCTGGAAAATCATTCGAGAAAATCAATTTACAATCAATGAAAGTAATCATTACACAATCAATGAAAAAGGTAAAAAAAAGTATAACTTAAAGCTTTTTATTGAAGAAAAAATAATACAAAATGAAATGGGTGAAAACCCACTTTTAGAAGTTGACTATCAAAAAACAAATTATTCTGAAAATACACTTTTAGAAACATTGGAAAAATTAGACATCAAAGACATTCAAATTATTCCAAAACATAAAAGCGTTTCACTTTTCGGTAAGAGAGGCATTGATGGTGTGATTCAAGTGATAACGAGATAATATTCTAAAATATGTGTAAAAAACTCATATTCTTTTTTTTTATTTTTTCAACATTTATTAGTTGTAAAAATTACTACAATGAAACGATGGATTGGGCAGATAATTTGGTAGTCGAAACGGATATGGAAACGGTAAGAAAGTCACAACCGGAATTTGTTGATATTGATTGGCAAAATCCTATTATTATTGATGGTCAAGAATATTACGAAATTGAAATCAAAAACAATCAAGATATCCTCAACATGCAAAACTTTTTAGTTTTTGAAAACAAAAAATATAAAAGGAGAGAAACAAAGAAATAATCTGATTCGCATTGATTTCGCCCCACTCGTGTCATTTCGACGCAGGAGAAATCACATATCATTTGTAAACGCTATTTCGTAAAAAACTAAAATAATAAAGAAAAGATTTTTATATTTTTATAACTCATAAAAATCATTTAAATGTTTAATCCTCAAACAGGTCATCATACCTATTATGT
>JANJWE010000308.1 GCA_024709705.1 Flavobacterium sp.
GGATTGATACCTTTTATGATGGCTCATGCTACCATTTACCAACAATTGAATCGCATTCCAACTGTTTTAACTATTCATAACGGTCAATATCAAGGTTGGTTTGGATTTGAAAAATTGAACTATTTACCGCAAGTTAGTTCCAGTCGTTTAGGTTTTTTAGAATGGAATGGCATTATCAATCCATTGGCATCAGCCATAAAATGTGCGTGGAAAGTTACTACTGTTTCGCCAAGTTATTTGGATGAATTGAGTGAAAAGGCAAACGGATTAGAAAATTTATTACGATTTGAACGTCCAAAAAGTTTAGGAATTTTAAACGGAATAGACAATGAAGTATGGAATCCGAAGTCAGATGAACTATTGCCACATACCTATTCGATCAAAAATTATAAAACCGGGAAAGCCAATAACAAAACCTATTTGTGTGAACAATTTAATTTAGACCCTACAAAACCGCTATTTACTTTTATAGGGCGATTGGTAGGAGAAAAAGGAGCCGATTTGTTACCGGAAATATGTAGTATCGCTTTAAATCGTAATCCAAACGAAATCAACATCTTGATTTTAGGTTCTGGGGATTCGCATGTAGAACACCAATTGACTCAATTAAAGCCGTTTTACCAAGGAAATTATAATGCTTATATAGGTTACAATGAAAAATTAGCTCACATTATTTATGCCGGAGCCGACTATTTATTAATGCCATCACGTGTAGAACCCTGTGGATTGAATCAATTGTATGCGTTGCGTTATGGCACCATTCCAATTGTTCGTAGAACCGGCGGTCTCAAAGACACGGTTTTGGATATTGGCGATGGTGGTTTTGGCATTTGTCACGATCAAACCAGTGTTTTTGATGTAAACCATTCCATCACAAGAGCCATTGATTTATTTTATGACGCTAAATTGTTTGAACAGACTCGAAAAAAAATTATGCAAATTGACCATTCTTGGGAAAAAGTGGCCCAAGAATATATAGCGGTTTACCAATCTTTAAAAAAATAATGTTATGAATAAAAAAGAAGTTTTAGCCATCATTTTGGGAGGTGGTCAAGGTTCACGATTGTATCCGTTAACAGAAAGCCGTTCTAAACCCGCCGTACCAATTGCAGGAAAATACCGTTTGGTTGATATCCCGATTTCCAATTGTATCAATTCAGATATTAAGCGAATGTTTGTTTTAACGCAATTCAACTCGGCTTCGTTGAATCAACACATTAAAAACACGTATCATTTTAGCTATTTCAGTACCGCTTTTGTAGATATCTTGGCAGCTGAGCAAACTCCGGAAAACCCTACTTGGTTTCAAGGTACAGCCGATGCAGTGCGACAATGTATGCAACACTTTTTGAATCACGAATTTGATTATGCCTTGATTCTATCCGGTGACCAGTTGTATCAAATGGATTTTAACCAGATGATCAATGCACATCAAAAAAATGGGGCTGCCATAACCATAGCTACGTTACCGGTAAGTGCAAAAGAAGCCCCCGAATTTGGAATTTTAAAAACCGATGAAAACAGTTGGATTACCTCCTTTATAGAAAAACCAAAAGCCGAATTATTACCGCAATGGACCTCTGATGTAAGTGAAGAAATGCAACAAGAAGGCAGACATTATTTGGCCTCAATGGGAATTTATATCTTCAATCGGGATTTATTGATTGAATTGATGAACAATCCGGACACCAAAGATTTTGGTAAAGAAATTATTCCTCAAGCTATTGGACATCAAAAAGTGTTAAGTTATCAATACGAAGGGTATTGGACAGACATCGGTAATATTGATTCCTTTTTTGAAGCCAATTTGGGTTTAACAGATGATATTCCTAAGTTCAATTTATTTGATAACAGTAGTAAAATTTATACCCGAGCTCGTGTTTTACCTCCCGGAAAAATATTAGGTAAAACTACAATAGAACAATCTATAGTTGCCGAGGGATGTATTATCAATTCAGCAACCATTGAACATTCGGTTGTTGGGATTCGCTCGCGAATTGATGAAGGAACTTTGGTTAAAAACTCATACATCATGGGAAGTGATTTTTATCAAAACTTGGATGAACTCAACCACAATATCACCCACAACATCAAGAACATTGGCATAGGTAAAAGATGTTTTATTCACAATACAATTGTAGATAAAAATTGTAGAATTGGGAATGATGTGTATCTGAATGGTGGCAAACATCTAGAAGATATAAATACCAAACTATACACCATTAAAGAGGGAATAATTGTAATAAAAAAAGGAGCGGTAATTCCGGATGGATTTAGAATAGAATAGCTTTAAATAAAAACAGCCCTTGAAATTTAAGGGCTGTTTTTTTTCTCTAAAAATACTTGTATAGGTCGATTTGTTCGAGGTCCAAACTGTTGAGCTTGCCGTTCATTTTCAGAAGAACACAATACATACATATTAAAAGGATATAACGGAATCAATTGGGTTTCAAATTCTCCCCCATTATCCGTACCATCATTATCTTGTATTTTTATAAAGTAGTCATCTGCTTTAAAAGTATTAGCAACCGACAATAAATAATGTTCCTTGGCAAATGGAAAAAACCATTTTGCTTCCGGTGATTCAGATGAAACTCTATTTCCGGTTTTATCAATTTTGTAATTCAATTTGAAAATCAGAGGTTCATTTCGATTGGTCCAACTCATTATATTATTTACATTAATCACATCTCTACCTAAACTATCTGCAATAGAAATTCGCAAACCTTTAATCGTCTCTGTTTTTCCTTTCTCGGTAACCTCCACCACCAAGTAAGAGGTAAAATCATAACCACAATGCTGAGCATTAATGACTTGTGAATTACCCATTAAGGGAAGCAAAAGAAAAAATACAATTAAAAATCTCATAAACATTTTCAACATTGGGTAAAGATACAAAAGCAAAAGTTATTCCAAAAATAAAGAGATTTGTTAAGCTAAATGCAGACGAACAAATTTTTGAAATTTGAGAAATTCAAAATAAAAAAGCACTCTCAAGAGAGTGCTCTTCTTTATTTGGTAAATGACTTCTGCTTTCAGGGCAAATTTGTTTAAAAAATCTCTATTTCAAACAACATTTCAACTTGAAACCTGACACGAGCCCGAAGGGCGACTAGCGAAGCAAACCTGAAACTATTTAACATCCATCAACTCTACATCAAAAATCAAAGTTGCATCTGGTGGAATAACTCCTCCGGCTCCTCTTGAACCATAACCTAAATAAGATGGAATAACAAAACGAGCTTTGTCACCCACTTGAAGTAACTGAATGCCTTCGTCCCAACCTTCAATAACATGACCTTTACCTAGAGGAAAATCGATGGGTTGTTTTCTTTTATAGGAAGAATCGAAAACCATTCCGTTCTCTAAAGAACCGGTGTAATGAACGGAAACCGTCTTTCCTTTTTCGGCTTGTTTCCCGTTTCCTTTTTGGATGATTTTATAGCGTAAACCGCTTTCAGTTTTTTCAAAACCGGCTGCCAATTTTTCCAGAGCCTTTTCGGCAATTCTTTTTTCTTCGGCGATACGTTTTTCACGAGAGCCTTCAAAGGTTCTGAACGCTTCAATGGCATTCCATTTTTGAGCTTCTTCCCCTACTCTAACAATTTCTAGATTTTCAATTACATCACCTTGAGCAATAGCATCCACCACATCTTGACCTTCAATTACATTTCCAAAAACAGTATGCTTTTTATCCAACCATGGGGTAGCCACGTGTGTGATAAAAAATTGAGAACCATTTGAGCCCGGACCGGCATTTGCCATAGATAATACTCCGGGTCCGTCGTGACGTAAATCCGGATGAAATTCATCGTCAAATTGATACCCCGGTCCACCGGTTCCAATGCCTTGCGGACAACCACCTTGAATCATAAAATCTGAAATCACGCGGTGAAATTTTAATCCGTCATAATAAGGTTTCCCCATGGGTTTGGCTTCGTTTTCCAATTGACCTTCGGCTAAGCCAACAAAGTTCCCTACTGTGCCTGGTGTTTTATCGTGTGTTAATTTGACTAAAATAGTACCTTTTGAAGTATTGAATTTAGCGTAAATTCCGTTTTCCATTATTTATTTTTTTGAATTAAAATGCAAATTTACAGTTTTCTGACGGAACTTTTATTAAAATGAAAGTGACCCATGAAATTTAATACGGAATAGCCACTTCCCTAGCCCGGATGGTAACGGAAAGCTTTTTTTATAAAACAAATAGATTTTGTAGTCTGAATAAAGCGACCTTGGGAGCTCTTGTGAAGACGAACAAAACTTTTGTTTTTTAAAAAAACTTGCAGTGAACAGCCGGAATAGCTCCTGAAAATAAGTATTTTTGCTCCAAAATTAAACCTATGCGAATTGACATTATTACCGTTTTACCTGAATTGTTGCGAAGTCCGTTTGAGGCTTCTATCCTTAAACGAGCCATAGATAAAGGATTGGTAGAAGTTCATTTGCACAATTTGCGAGATTATTCTACCAACAAACAAAAAAGTGTAGATGACTATCAATTTGGTGGTGGTGCCGGAATGGTAATGACTATACAGCCGATAGACGATTGCATAAGTAAACTTAAAAAGGAACGCGATTATGATGAAGTGATTTACATGACTCCCGATGGTGAAACCTTGAATCAGAAAATGGTCAATTCGATGTCATTATTAAAAAATATCATCATTCTTTGTGGCCACTACAAGGGAGTAGACCAACGGGTTCGGGATCATTTTATCACGAAAGAAATTTCGATAGGTGATTTCGTGCTTTCCGGAGGCGAATTGGGGGCTGCCGTTTTAAGTGATGCCATTATTCGATTGATTCCGGGAGTTTTGAGTAATGAAACCTCAGCATTGACCGATAGTTTTCAAGATAATTTATTATCAGGACCTATCTATACGCGTCCGGCCGAATACAAAGGTTGGAAAGTACCGGATGTTTTATTGAGTGGAAATTTTGCCGAAATTGACAAATGGCGGGAAAATCAAGCATATGAACATACCAAAAACAGAAGACCTGATTTGCTGGAAGAATAAGATAAAATTAAAAAAAGTATAGCTTTTAATTGCAAATTGAAAATAAATTGTAAATTTGCACCCACATTTGGACCAACCTCTGACGAAAACCGTGAATGTTGCTCTGATACTCACTATTTTAACTTAAATGTTATGGCAGATTTAATGAAATTCGTTCAAGACGAATTTGTAACAAAAAAAGATTTTCCAGAATTTGGAGCAGGTGATACTATTACTGTGTATTACGAAATTAAAGAGGGTGAAAAAACCAGAACTCAGTTTTTCAAAGGAGTAGTTATCCAAAGAAGAGGAACCGGAGAGATCGGAAGAGCAC
>JANJWE010000324.1 GCA_024709705.1 Flavobacterium sp.
TCTTTCCGGAATCCATCCCGAGAAAGCATTGAGAATACTCACTTTAAACGAATCGGTATTAGATTCTGTCAATGTATTAACATAGGTTATACGATTCAAGTTAATATCATTTTGTGTAAATGTATTTCCTATGGTCATAAGAGTCCCGTTTTTGAATAATTGACCTAATCCTGGGGTTTGTAATAGTGTGTAAACCTGACTTTGACTGTTTTGATTGGGCGTTGAAGCATTCATCTCTGTATTTAAAATCACTTTGGTACTAGAGATATCGGTTACAATTCCATTATTTTGAAAGGAAAGTAAATTGATGATATTGGTTAAACTACAAATATCAATCCCAAATTGATTAATCTGTCCTCCATCTTGATTGTGATTGTCTACAACTTCCAACCACCAAACCCCATCGGCAGGTAGATTGTTTAATACACTTAAAGGGTCTAAAGGTTTAACAACACCAGAAATTCCCGGATTGTTTCCGCAAACAATATTAGTTCCGCTATCATCAAGAGTGGCCACGATGTCATCTTCGCCACCACAAGGTTCTTCAAAAAGTATAATTTTAGGACTGCCAATACTTGCAGGACCATACAAGTTAATAGTCATATCTTGTATCCAAGTATGTGAAATGTTGAGTCTAACATTTAAGTCGCCAATTGTATATCCTCCGGATATAGTTAATGGAACTGTAGCTATAGAATTGGCAACGGTTCCAATAACGGCATTGTTATAATTGGTAGCATTAAACGGTATAGTGCAGAACAATAAACCCGTTTGAAAACTTGAAAACCCAAATTGAGTAGCTGCACCACAACGGTTACTGGGTTTCACTCTCCAATAATAAACCGTTTGATCGTTTAAATTTGAAACCGTAAATGAGGTTTGTGTAGTGGTTGAAGTTCTAATGATATTAGAAAAAGTAACATCTGTTGCCAATTCTACAATGTAATTTTCGGCATTTACATCGGGTTGCCAGTTTAAGGTTACTGTAGACCCTATGCTAGTTTGGCCGTTTGTAGGAGAGACACTCACAAACGGAGTAAAATTTGGGCTTAGAACTTTCAAAGTCACATATCGGGTTTCACTTTCAGTTCCGTTTGAACCTGTAACTCCTACGGTGTAAACTCCAGGGTTCACGGCACTCAATTGAGATAAGGTTAAAGTAAAAAAGCCATCCGAATTCAACGAAGTTGAACTAAATTCAGCTAGGGCACCTTGGGGTACATCAGTAACAGAAAATGTAACATTTGGTCCGGATGTTTTTCTAAAATTAAATCCAAAAACGGCATTTTCACTCGAACACAAAACTTGATCATAACCTTGAGGAACAAATCCAAAGGAAGATTGAATTCCGGTAATAATCAAACCAAAATCCTGAAAATTATCTACTAAATTTCCTTTATGAGTTATAGTAATCGTATAGTCGCCACCATTTGCATTATCAATTTTTACCGATTCTACAGTATCTACATTATTGTCTGAATTTCGTAAAGCTGCTCGGGTAGCATCGGGTTGTAATTTCCAAGGATAAAAAACAGACGAACCTTGAGTGATACGGATATCTAAGTCGTTTACCAATGCAGGTGTAGGGTCATTTAATACACCTATATTGGCTGTTCCGGGTACATCTGTCCAACTTATCGTGGCTATCAACGGAGTGTTGTTTGTAGATTTTACGGTTTTTGTATAAACCTGATTCTGATTCAAACGCTCTTCAGAGACCCAAGAATTTAAACCATTGTTTGTGATTGTATTAGCTGCTGCTTTGGCGTTAATTAAACCCCACCCAAAACGAGCGTCCGGGCCAACAAGTCCGGCATCGTCTGCGGTATGACATGCTAAAGCTTTTAGAGTAGAAGCTTTTAAAAACTTTTGATTTAAATTGGAATAATGTTGTTGGATAAGTAATAAAGTACCCATAACATTAGGGCTTGCCATTGAGGTTCCGGATATGGTTAAATAAGCACTATCACTTGTACTGTTTGTGGAGTACAAACCGGAACCGTTTCCGGTAATGTCAGGTTTTATACGCAAATCGTCTGATGGACCTTGACTGCTTCCTGCATTAATGTTTACCGAAACCAAATCTCCATTCATATTAATATTGGCATCCAATGCATTGGCAATTACCAAATTGTTTTTGGCATTTTTATTTCCCATTAACTTATCAAATCCAAATGTTGTGGGTGTTGAGTTGGTATTGCCACCATCATTTCCGGCGGATACAATCATTAAATAATAGGGTGATACATAATGTATCTGATCCCAAACTCTCGCATCCGGAGAATAAGCACCGGGATACCAATCACCCGGTGAATTGGCTAAAGGTGTACCATAAGAATGATTGGATAGTAAAAGTCCGTTTTGAATTTCTTGTAGAACTTCGGCCTCATCATTAGTCCACGTAAAACTTTTTACGGTAGCCTGATTTGCCATTCCTTTTGCACTAAAATCCACTCCGGCAGCCGCCACAGTTCCTGTTACGTGAGTTGCATGAAAACTGTTGTTATTTAAACTAAAAACGCCATCACCAATAATAACTCTGTTGTTAAATTCCTGATGCGAAGCCCTTACTGGTCCGCCATCCCAAACTCCACCAACCATGTTCTGACCATCCAGTTGTAGCCCCATAGCACCGCCAGAATTTAAAAAACTGGCACGAGAGGATAGGGCAGCAGCGGTGTTGTTTAAAGAAAAATATTTTGGGCTTCCATCCGGATACAACCCTACGAGTTCATCAAAACTTCCGTCTTCGTTATATTTATAAACCTCCCAACCGTTTATTTTAGCCAAAGCTAAAGCACGTTCTCTATCTGAATTGTTTTTTTGAAGGAGTTCTTCTTGAAGGAGTTTGATTTTAGCCAAATCATATTGTTCTAAAATCTTTGCTTTTTGTTCCTCTGTTTGGGCAAATACAGAATTAGAAAATACTAATAAAAACAAAAGGCAAGTGTAAGAAATGTAAATTATGTAGGTTTTTTTCATGGTATTGTGCAATTTTTTTCAAATATATTAAATTTTACGAATTTATTTTAATTTCTATTATTGAAAGAAATTATAGTTTTATAATACAAGTAAAACTCAGAATAGTTTAATTTTATACCCTATACAATTTAGGGTTTTCTTATATTTACGTTTCAATGCCAATTTTAGATTTATGGACAAAACCCCTCTTTTAAGGATTCAAAATTTAACGCTTTCTTTTTTGCGAGAGAATCAGTTTCATACGGTTGTATCGGATATAAATTTTGAAGTTTTCCCAAACGAAATTATTGGAATTGTTGGAGAATCGGGTTCCGGAAAATCGGTTTCTACATTGGCTATTATGGGCTTGTTACCTCAAAAAGTATGTAAAATTGAAAAAGGGAATATTTATTTTCAATCGGATGATTTAACTCAGTTTTCAGAAAAAGAATTTCAAAAAATTAGAGGAAACGAAATCGCTATGATTTTTCAAGAGCCTATGAGTTCATTAAATCCATCCATGAAATGTGGTAAGCAAGTGGCTGAAATTTTGGCTCAACATACTTCATTAAATACAAAAGAGATCAAGCAAGAAGTTATAGCTTTATTTCATAAAGTAAAACTACCCAATCCGGAGATAATTTTTGAAAAGTACCCGCATCAAATTTCCGGAGGTCAAAAACAAAGAGTAATGATTGCCATGGCTATTGCATGTAAGCCAAAATTACTCATAGCCGATGAGCCTACTACGGCTTTGGACGTAACGGTTCAAAAAGAAATTATTTTGCTACTCAAAGAAATTCAAAAAGAAACTAAAATGAGTATTCTTTTTATCTCCCATGATTTGTCTTTGGTTGCAGAAATCGCTCAGAGAGTTCTCGTTTTGTATCAAGGAAAAATGGTTGAACAAGGTTTGGCGAAAGACGTTTTTAACCATCCCAAGCATTTATATACACAAGCTTTGATAGCTTCCAGACCCACATTAGAGGCTCGTTTAAAACGCCTTCCCACTATTCAGGATTATATGCTCAATCAAGTTGAAAAGCAAATCATAACCCCAGATTTAAGGGCTAAGCATCAGGCTAAGATGTACACCAATTCCCCTTTATTGGAAGTTAAAAATGTAAATAAAGTTTATTTTTCAAGAATGGGTCTATTTGGAAAAACAACGACTTTTCAAGCTGTAGACAATGTGAGTTTTTCGGTATATGAGGGAGAAACTTTAGGTTTGGTTGGCGAATCGGGTTGTGGCAAGTCTACATTAGGGAATGCTATTTTACAATTGGACAAGGCTACATCCGGTTCCATTTTGTATCGCGGTAAAAATATTTCGAACTTGACAGGAAGCGAATTAAGAGTATTAAGAAAAGAAATTCAACTCATTTTTCAAGACCCTTTTTCATCTTTAAACCCCAGAATTCCTGTAGGGAAAGCTATTATGGAACCCATGATAGTGCACAAATTATACGATTCCAATGCAACCCGTAAAGCTAAAGTGGTTGAAATTTTAGAACGTGTAGGTCTTACAGAAGATCATTTTAACCGCTATCCTCATGAGTTTTCCGGTGGTCAAAGGCAACGTATAGGAATAGCCAGAACAATAGCACTTCAACCTAAATTGATTGTGTGTGACGAATCGGTTTCAGCTTTAGATATTTCGGTACAAGCTCAGGTATTGAATTTATTAAATGAATTAAAAGAAAATTTCGGATTTACCTATATTTTTATTTCCCATGATTTGGCAGTGGTTAAATACATGAGCGACCAGGTTTTGGTAATGAATAAAGGTAAAATTGAAGAAATAGCTGATGCCGACGAACTATATGCCAATCCAAAAAGTAATTACACTAAAAAATTGATTGAAGCAATCCCGAAAGGATAATTAATAGTATTGAATTTTTCGAAGATAAATGTTTTTTTGCCATTCCGGTTTAGGTTCACTTCCATTGTAACTGGTGTTAATGAGATTTAAAACTATCATTTCAATCCAATTTCCCAAATTGTCATAATTCAATTTTGTCTCAGAGCGAAGTTCATTCTTGTCGTTATAATACTTTTTTGAGCGAAGTTTATTTTGAGCATCGTATTCCAAAATCCGTGTAGAGGTCGTTTTATTATTGTAAGTTTCAGTAATTCGAGTAATTTTTATACCCTTTTCAAAATAGCTGATTTCTGAAGTTCTCAATTGCAATGTTTCGTTTTGAGGATTTTTTAAGTATTTGAATACTTTTACTGAATCCGGATTGGATTCATATACATAATGGTATTCACTGACTCTGTTGCCTTGCCAAATTTTCTCGATTTTTTTTCGGTTTTGAGAGTCATATTCCAATGTACTTTTAGAATCGTTATGACGCATAACATGTATTGATTCGATAAGTAAACCCTTGTTGTTATAGGAATTTTTGATGTATTCTGGTTTTTTTTCCCCTTCATCATCAAAAGTTTCAGAGGTCAATAAATTGGAATTTTTATCAAAAGTGTGTCTCTTTTCCCAGATTAGGTAACCTTCGGGATTATAGGTTTTTGCTAAAACAACATTTCCTTTTTTGTCTGTTGTTTTAATAGTTTTAAATGTTCTTTTGGGATCGGCGGTCACATAGCCGGTGTAAGGGTTTTTTTGATTTTCTTTGATAGAAAAGTAAGCAAAAGCTTTGTCTAAATCATCACAATAATCACATAAATCCGTTATGATTTGATTTTTAGCATACTCGTTACGTTCAAAAGTATTTATTCTATTATCATAATACGTTTTAAATTGGATAACACGGCCTTTTGAATCAAATAGGGTTTGTTCTATTGTTGTTTCTTTGGCTTTATCCTTAGTAACAGTAAGTTCTATGGATTTGATTTTCCCTTTTAGAACTTCATTTTCAAGTTTGTATTCTTGGGAAAAGCCAAAGGACCAAAAGAATAATACAATCCAAAGAAGTTTATTCATTCCTCTATTCTTTTTAGTACAACATTAATCTAGAACCATTTCCGGAATATCACCTTCTATAATAAGTGTTCCTTCAGTAGCTTTAATAATTTCTTCAACGGAAACACCTGGAGCTCTTTCTAAGAGTTTAAAACCTTTGGGCGTGACATCTAATACAGCTAATTCGGTTACTACTTTTTTTACACAGCCCACACCGGTTAGGGGCAAGCTACATTTTTTCAACACTTTTGATTCACCAGCTTTATTTACATGCATCATGGCCACAATAATATTTTCGGCAGAAGCTACTAAATCCATGGCTCCGCCCATACCTTTTACCATCTTGCCAGGAATTTTCCAATTGGCAATATCACCGTTTTCGGCAACTTCCATCGCTCCTAAAATGGTTAAATCTACTTTTTTACTGCGTATCATGCCAAAACTGAAAGCCGAATCAAAAAAACTCGCTCCGGGTAAAGTAGTAATGGTTTGTTTTCCGGCATTAATAATATCGGCATCTTCTTCTCCTTCAAAAGGGAAAGGACCGCGTCCGCAGATGGGGACGCACTTCCGGCTTTCAAGCCCCTGCCACGCGCTCGTCGCTCGCCCGCCCTGCGCTCACAGGTACTGCACGTCGGTGATCTCGATCTCGCGCATGCCCGCCGGGCTCTGGAAGTGCACCACGTCGCCCACTCGCGCCTTGAGCACCGCCCGCGCCAGCGGCGAGATCCAGCTGATCCGCCCCTGCACGGCGTCGGCCTCGTCCACGCCGACGATCTGCCAGGTCTGCTCGTCCTCGGTGGCGAGGTCGTAGAAGCTCACCGTGGCGCCGAAGAACACCTGCTCCAGGCCCTGCTGGCGCTCGGGGTCGACCACCTCGGCGCTCTCGA
>JANJWE010000332.1 GCA_024709705.1 Flavobacterium sp.
TGGCCAACGTTCCCGATACGTTTGACGATTATGCTCCTTGGGCTTGGCAAAATATTACAGCTACAACACCATTGGCTCCCGGAAAAGGCTATGCTGTTATGGCTTCTACATCGGGTACTTTCCCTAGAACAGCAACGGTAACGTTTAGAGGGGTGGGCAATCTCAATAAGTTCAATAACGGTGAAGTTCCTATGACCATTGCTTTAAGCGGTAATGACGCCGATGCCAATGACGATTACAACTTGGTTGGTAATCCGTATCCTTCGCCGGTTTCTGCCGATGATTTTATTTTGCGAAACTTACCTTTAATTTCCGGAAGTTTGTATTTCTGGACACACAATACCGAAATTAGTACCAGCAATCCGGGTTCGTTTGTATCCAATCATACGACCAACGATTATGCGATGTACAATTTAACCGGAGGAGTGGCTACTTCATATGCGTGTGCCAATTGTCCTGCCGGAACAGGACCCAATGGGTTTATAGCTTCCGGTCAAGGTTTTATGGTTGATGCCCAACAAAACGGTACGGTTTATTTTGATAACTCGATGCGAGGAACGGGTACTTACAACAACACCAATTTTTACCGTACGGCACCAACGGTACAAAATGCACCTCAAGCGGTGAAAGATCGTTTGTGGTTGAATTTAACCCACGAAAACGGATTTTTCAGTCAGCAATTGATTGGTTATTTTGAAAATGCGACCAACGGTATCGACTTGGGTTACGACGGAATTCACACCAGCCGAACCAATGCCGTTCATTTTTATTCTATGATAGATCAATTGACCTACCGCATACAAGGAAGAGCTCCATTTACAACAGAAGATGTTGTGCCTTTGGGCTACCATACCAATGTGGCCGGTACGTTTACCATTGCGTTACACCAAACCGAAGGCGTTTTAGCTGAAGTTCCGGTGTATTTGGAAGACCTTACTACGGGAATGGTTTACAATTTGAAAGAAGCTCCGGTGAGTTTTACTACAGCAGTGGGGACTTTCAATTCGCGATTTGTTTTGAAATATGTCAATCAAACTTTAGGGGTAAACAATCCGAGTTTATGGGATAGTTCGGTAGCTTTTGCGGTCAAAGACCACCAGTTATCAATACGTTCCGAAGAAGAAGATATCGCTCAGGTTGCTATTTATGACATGTTAGGAAGAACGATATATTTGGATAAATCAAATAATAATCGCACCTTTGTTTCACAGGTGTTCGATAGAACTACTCAGGCGGTACTGGTAAAAGTAACGTTACAAAATGGAGTGGTGGTAACCCGAAAATTGGTACTGTAATTACAGTACATGAAATCGAATCCAATCAACTAAATACGGAAATTCCGGTGAGTTAGGTTAACTACTCACCGGTTTTTTTATGCTTTTTTCAGATGCAAATGGGTTCTGCGAATGGCTTCGCTGTTCTTGTAGTCAATCCATTTCTGACCTTTCCATTTACGCATCAGATTGTCAAAATACCGCATGATAAATACGTTATAGGCGGCTTTCGCCAAATTCGGAATGCGTCTGGGGAAAGCCCGTAAACTCATAGAAAAACCAGGGGTAATGTATTTCATATAATGCCAATAGCCTTCGGGCATATACAGCATTTCCCCGTGGTTGAGTTCGGCTACCAAGCCTTGAGCATGAGCCAATGCCGGCCATTTTTCAAAATCGGGTTGGTCAAAATCTATATCTTCTCTTGAAATCAAAGCATGTGGTACTTTGTACAAGTACGGAGTTTGATCGGGGGCAAAGAGCACACACCGTTTTTTGCCGTGAAAATGAAAATGTAAGATGTTGGAATAATCAATGTCATAATGCATAAAAACCCGAGAGTTCTCGCCGCCAAAAAACAACATGGGCAATTGTTTTACCAATCGCAGCCCGATATTGGGCCATTTGAAATCGTTTTTTAACACCGGAACTTCGCTCATCAAATTGTAGAGAAATATACGATAGTTGGTGGGTTCACGCAGCAATAAATCTACATAGTCGGCCATCTTCATTTTTGCATGAGCTTCATTAAAACCATCCTTATACGATACAGGTCTATCGTCATAAAGCGGCACGGTTTTTTCTCCGGCAATTTCTTTAATGTAGTGAAGATTCCATTTTTCATAAGCCGGCCAATCGGAAGTAAGCTGTTCGATGACAACAGGCTTTTGTTTTTGAACGTAGTTTTTAAAAAAATCCTCTTTAGATAAGGTTTTTACGCGTTCTATTTCGGTCAATCGTAAAGACATACACAAACAAATTAAAAGTCAGTTTTTCGTTTTTTTGAGATGAAATACTTAAACAAATGTACTAAAGCTTGACAAAAAGTTAACCAATTGTTATGCCAAAATTAATTTAAAAAGACTATGTTTTTTTAAATCAGCAGTAATTTTACACAAAAAAAATCCTTTCACGAGGAAAGGATTTTTAAATTATTTGTTTTTGAGTGACGCTTTTTCGTTGCGTTCAATCACATGACCCGGACGCGACCATTTCGGTTTTTCACCCAAGGGTTGGTATTGAGAATCCTCTGCCTCTACAGTTTGAGGCTGCATGATTTTAATGAACGGTTTTTGAGGTTGTAAGCCTAAAAGTTCAAACATTTTCATATCTTCATTTACATCCGGATTGGGTGTAGTAAGCAATTTATCTCCGGCAAAAATTGAATTGGCTCCTGCCAAGAAACAAAGAGCTTGTCCTTCGCGAGACATTTCGGTTCTTCCGGCAGACAAACGCACTTGGGTTTCGGGCATTACAATTCGGGTGGTGGCAACCATTCGAATCATTTCCCAAATTTCAATCGGTTTTTGGTCTTCAAGGGGTGTTCCTTCAACGGCCACCAGAGCGTTAATGGGCACCGATTCCGGTTGAGGGTTTAAAGTAGCCAAAGCCACTAGCATTCCCGCCCGATCTTCTACGGTTTCACCCATTCCTATGATACCACCGCTACAAACGGTAACATTGGTTTTTCTAACATTTTCGATGGTTTTCAGTCGGTCTTCAAAACCGCGAGTGGAAATCACTTCTTTATAATAATCTTCCGACGTGTCTAAGTTGTGGTTGTAGGCATACAAACCGGCTTCGGCTAAACGTTTGGCTTGGTTTTCGGTTAGCATTCCCAAGGTGCAACATACCTCCATGTCGAGTTTGTTAATGGTTCGAACCATTTCGAGTACCTGATCAAATTCGGGTCCGTCTTTCACATTTCGCCAAGCAGCTCCCATGCACACGCGTGAAGAGCCACTCGATTTGGCTCTAAGAGCTTGTGCTTTCACTTGCTGTACGCTCATCAAGTCGTTACCTTCCAAATTCGTGTGGTAACGGGCCGCTTGGGGACAATACCCACAATCCTCGGGGCAACCTCCGGTTTTGATAGATAATAAAGTAGAAACCTGAACCACATTGGGGTCATGGTGTTGGCGGTGTACAGTTGCAGCCTGATAGAGTAAATCCATCATAGGCGTATGGTAAAGGGCAATAATTTCGTCTTGGGTCCAATTGTGTCTTGTGCTCATTCGTCCTAAAAATTTGAGTCAAAAATACTCATTTTGTTTGAGGATTTTTACCAAACCTTTCGGAGATTTGAAAAAAGTAATCAACAATACTATCGGGATAAGGGTCGTTTTTCCAATTCCGAATCGTAGGGAAGTATCCACGAATTGGCTAGAAAGTAGTTCCAAGGGACCGCAGCTAAATCAGTTTGAGGGTCAATAAAACGCTGGTAGTTTTTTCGGTTTACCGAAACATAAGAGTCTACATAAACGTGAACTTTTCGGCCTTGTCGGGCAAAATGTGTTTTAATGTATTGGGCCATTTGCCATATCCCATCGGGTTTTGAAGTTACAAAAACCAATTGTTTAGGCGTGGCGTATTGGGCTATGGGAAATTCGAGTTCTTCTTGGGTTTGAGCATCAACAACCCTAAAATGGGTAATGCCTTTTTTCTCGCGAAGCATCATTCGCCAACTCAACCGATGGCCTTCTTCGGTCCACAAAACATCACCGGGAATAAACCAATGGCGTAAGGGTAAAGCGATTTGTAGAGCAAAAAAGATAATGAAAAAAGTATACAGTAAACGGCTGGGACGAGCCGGTGGTACAGCATCCAAAGGCAATAGGGGTTTCTTTTTTAAAAAGAGATTTCTTATGGTTTCAGGAGGATAGAAAAACACCACAAAACTAAGGGCAAAAAAAGGAAAAATACCTATTTGAAGTGTAATGGCATTGAACAGATGAAAAATAAAACTGGCCAATAAAGCCCAATTTCGTGTTTTTTTAAATAGGAAAGCCGGAATCACTATTGCGTCAAAAAGAATTCCGGCATAGGCTATAAACAAATGAAATTCTCTTTTTACAAATAGGGAGCCCAAAATCGGGAAATCTTTTAAATCGGTAAATAAGTTTCCGGTAAATGTACCGTTGAGCCAATCGGGATAAAATTTGGAAACCGTTGCAAAAAAATACACAATAGCCATTTGAAACATCAACACCCAAGCATTCCATCGCGGCATGTAAAGTTGCTCCGATTGTCGGTTAGATGTAACATCCAGTGAAGCATAGCGGTTGGCCGGAAGAAACCCCATCAGTAAGGTTATAATCCATAACAAATAATAGTGATTGTTATAAGATGTTTTTTGCATGATAAAAGCACCAAACCATAGAACGGTAAACGACCAAATACTCACCTTATAGTGATACCCCAGCATTATGGCAATGCCCAGGCATCCCATTACGCCAAAATAGCCATACATCCATGGGCCTGCAAACGGTTCGAGCCATTCAAAACCAATGTGCGGTAAAAAAATTTGAGGTTCTACAAAATTACGTTTAACCCAACCGGTTACCAAAGCACCCCAACATTCGGCAGTTATCAGAAAACCCAAGGCTATCCGAAACACAATTAGTGGTGCGTTGTCTATGGGTTGAAAAGCTTTTTGCATCAGGGTTGGTTTTCAAAAAAAGCCAATGTGGCTTGTTTGTCGAGTTCCAATTGTTTTTGAAGGTCTGAAACCGAGTCAAATTTAATTTCATCCCGAAGGCGATGCCATATTTGAATGGTTAGGTTTTTATGATAAAGCGATGCGTTGAAATTAAGAAAATGGACTTCAATAGATTGTTGGGTTCCGTCAACCGTTGGGTTTATGCCAATATTCATCATGCCCTGGAGCATTTGCCCATCCAATAAACTTTGCACAACATATACTCCGTTTTTAGGGATGAGTTTGTAATCGGCATCCGGTTTTAGGTTGGCGGTAGGAAAATGAATGGTTTTTCCCAATCCTTTACCGGTAACTACATTTCCGTTTAGGGAATAAGGGTGCCCCAAATAGGAATTGGCCGTTTCAATATTTCCCTCAAGCAAAGCGGTTCTGATTTTGGTAGAACTAATGGAAACATCATTTATCTCTTGGGCCGATATTTCTTCTACTTCAAATCCGAATTTTTCTCCAAAAGTTCTTAAGTCGTCAATGTTTGCAGTTCGGTTTCTTCCAAAACGATGGTCATAACCAATAATGATCTTTTGGATGTTGAAATGTTGAACGAGAACGGTTTCTACAAACTCTTCGGCGGATAATCTCGAAAATTCTTGATCAAACGGATGAACAACAACGCTGTCTATTCCAAGCGATTCCAATAGTTGGATGCGTTCGTCTATGGTTGAAAGCAGTTTGATTTCGTTTTGATCTTGCAAAACCATTCGCGGATGCGGAAAAAAAGTGAGTACCAAACTTTCACACGAACTTTGTTGGGCACTTTGGACTAATTTCTCGATGATTTTTTGATGACCCTTATGTACACCGTCAAAAGTACCCAAAGTAACAACGGTTTTTTGTGCCGAGTGGTATCGATAAATAGAAGTATAGGTATTCAAGATTTTTTTTTACAAATTTATAAATAAAATACGATTGAAGCGGTTTAAAAAGAAATAAGAATATTCCATATAATTTTGATTTTTCCATAGAGAAGTAGTTAAAAAATAAACCAATTTTGCAGCAATACCGTATATTTGTTGTCAACTAATCGAAGCTATTAAAGATGAAGAAAAAATACGCTTTTTTTATAAGCCTGTTGTTTTTGAGTTCCCTTGCATTGGCTCAAAAGACAAACCATTGGAAATCGACAACAAAGTCGGTTTCAGAAGTAGCCAAAACAGCTCAACGCTCAGATTTTCCGGAAACGTTTGTATTGTTTGAATTAAATAAAGAAGCATTTAAGCAACAAATTTCTGTTGCTGCCGATCGCTTTTCAGGTGAAGCCGGAATTGTAATTACTATGCCTAATGCCAAAGGAAATTTTGAGCAGTTTACACTTTTTGAGGCTTCCAATTTTGACCCTGAATTGCAAGCACAATATCCCGAAATTCGTTCCTACATTGGAATCGGAATTGAGGATCCAACGGCTCAATTGCGTATGAGTGTAGACCCTACGGGGATTCAAACCATGGTGTTTAGAGCCGGAAGTAAAACCGAGTTTATGGAACCCTATGGAGCGGATGGATTGGTTTATGCTGTTTTCGAATCCAATCGTAGCAAAGGGAAACAGCCCTTCACATGCTTTACACCCGAAGACCAAGCTATGGCTCAACGGTTACCCAGTTCGGAGGAGTTAAATGCCATTCAAGCTTCCAATGGTTTGTATAAAACATTGCGTTTGGCTATTTCATGTACCGGTGAGTATGCCCAATATTACGGTGGTACCGTTGCTGGTGCATTAGGGGGAATGAATGCGACCATGACTCGCGTAAATGGTGTTTTTGAACGCGATTTTGCTGTAAAGTTATTGCTAATTCCTACCAATAACTTGGTAATTTATTTAAACCCCGCTACAGATCCTTATTCAGATGCTGCCACTGGCACCAGTAATGCCAACACCAACAACACAAACGGATGGAATCTTCAAGTTCAAAACACCCTAACCTCTGTTTTAGGAAATGCCGCCTACGATATCGGACATTTATTTGGAGCATCTGGCGGTGGAGGAAATGCCGGATGTATTGGTTGTGTTTGTGTAAATGACACTGCAAGTTTATTAGATAAAAACAAGGGAAGTGCCTATACATCTCCGTCAAATGGCGTTCCGGCCGGGGATTCCTTTGATATTGATTTTGTGGCTCATGAAATGGGACACCAATTAGGAGCTACGCATACTTTTTCTCATGCTGTAGAGGGAGCCGGAGTTAATATTGAGCCCGGAAGCGGCTCTACGATAATGGCATATGCCGGAGTTACCGGAACCTATGATATGCAAAGTAATAGCGATGCGTATTTCACCTATCGGAGTATACTTCAAGTACAAACCAATTTGTTAACTAAAACCTGTCCAATAACAACAAATCTTTCAAATCCAACCCTTTCAATCACGGGTGGTGGAAACTGGACTATCCCACGGGGAACTGCTTTTATTTTAACAGGTACCAATCCTTCCAATAATTCGGGAGCTACATTTACTTGGGAACAAAATGACAATGCCAATTCCAGTGTGACTGCCGAAAACAGTTTTTGTTTTCCCACCAAATTGGTAGGGCCCAATTTCCGTTCGGCAACTCCAACCAGTACCCCGGTGCGATACATGCCTTCATTGACGAATGTTTTAAACAATGCGTTAAGTACCAATTGGGAATCGGTATCAACCGTTGGAAGAACCTTGAATTTCACATTAACCGCACGGGATAACAGAGCCAATGGTGGTCAAACCGCTACGGCCACCGCTGCCATTACGGTTAATGCCTCAGTAGGACCTTTTGAGGTAACTTCTCAAAATACGGAGGGGATTTCTTGGAATCAAGGAACAACCCAAACCATTACTTGGGCGGTAAACGGAACTACAGCTTTGGTAGGTTCTGCCAATGTAGATATTCTACTTTCTACAGATGGAGGACAAACTTTCGGAACTGTTTTAGCGGCCAACACACCCAATGATGGCAATCAAACCATTACGGTACCCAATGTGGCGGCACCTTTTTGTAGAATTATGATTAAACCAACCGGGAATATTTACTATGCAGTAAACAGTGCTACGTTTGCTATTGGTTTTACCGTAGTTAATTCGTGTACAAACTATACATTCAATACGCCTTTTGCCATTCCGGACAATACCACAACATTTTTAACTCGAACAATCAATGTGCCGGCAGGTGTTACTATTACAGATGTAAATGTGGGAATCAATCTGACGCATACGTGGTTGGCCGATTTGAGAATCGCGATGTTGAGTCCCGGAGGTACGCAAGTAGATTTATTCAACAGACAATGTGGAAATAACGACAATTTAAATGTAACATTTGATGATGCTGCCGGAACTATTGTATGTGCTATTCCTACACAAGGTACATATGCTCCTTTTCAAGCTTTGAGTGCATACAACGGACAAAATTCTGCAGGGAATTGGGTTTTTGGATTCAATGATAATGCCAGTGGAGATACCGGAAATGTGAGTTCAATTACTTTGCAAATTTGCTCACAACAGATTACATTATCTACGCCAAACTTCGGTATTGCCGATTTGACGATATATCCGAATCCGAACCAAGGGGCATTTACCCTACAGTTTTCAAACCCCTCATCAGATCCCGTTACAGTGGCTATGCACGATATGCGTGGACGTTTGGTTTTTGAAAGAAAATACGAGAGCTCTTCAATATTCGAGCAATCCATACAAACAGGAGTCATTGAAACGGGAGTTTATTTGGTTAATGTAACTTCAGGTGAACGTAAAGAGGTGAGACGAATTGTGATTCAATAGTTCAAGATATATATCAGTTTAAGAAAAGACTCCCTTAGGGAGTCTTTTATTTTTTGAGGTTATTTTGAGTTTTTTTTAACATTTTTTCAGTTTTTTTTGAAAAGTCAATTATTTTTTTTCAAAAAAAACAGAAAAAGTATATATTTGACAATCCAACAAATTTATCACTGTTATGTTTAAAAAAGTACTTATCCTATTAGCCTTTTTCCCTACTGTTTTAGGTTATTCACAAGCACAAGATTATTGGAGTTCCTATAGTCGTAAAAGTTCAGATGAACGCACCGTAGCGGTGCAACGCGAAAACTTTCCGGATGATTTCCAAGTTTATTCTTTACAAAAAGAGGCGTTTTCAAATTATTTGCGTACCGCATCCGATCGTTTCTCTAAACAAAAAGGAATAGTTGTACTCATGCCAACATTATCTGGAGCCATGGAGCGTTTTGAAGTGCATGAAGCATCCAATTTTGAGCCTGAATTACAAGCTCAATTTCCTGAAATCCGTTCTTATATTGGTGTGGGTTTAGATGACCCAACAGCTCAAATCCGCATAAGTTTAGACCCAAGAGGAATTCAAACGATGACATTTCGAGCCGGTAGTCGCACCGAGTTTATGGAACCTTATACAACAGATGGAATGGTTTATGCCTTGTATGTATCTTCTAGAACTAAAGGAAAATTACCGTTTACCTGTGCAACAGTAGACCAAAAAATGACTTTGGAGCTTAATGCTAATAGAGAAAGTTTAGGAATTCAGTCTAATTCGGGGGAATTACTCAATTTTAGATTGGCTTTATCATGTAATGGCGAATATGCCCAATACTTTGGAGGTACCGTAAATGCAGCCTTAGCAGGTATGAACGCCACTATGACAAGGGTAAATGGTATTTTTGAACGTGATTTTGCTATTAGAATGAATTTGATTGCCAACAATGCATCTATTGTATACACCAATGCGGCAACTGACCCTTATACAACCATGGGAAGTTGGAGTAACCAATTGCAAACCACATTAACCAATGTTATCGGCGAAGCCAATTACGATGTAGGACACTTATTTGGTGGTTCAGGTGGTGGTGGAAGTGCCGGCTGTATTGGATGTGTATGTGTTAATGGTTCAAAAGGAAGAGCATACACCTCACCGGCAAATGCAATTCCCGTTGGAGATACATTTGATATCGATTATGTAGCCCATGAATTCGGCCATCAATTTGGAGCCAATCATACCTTTTCTCACAGCTTAGAAGGTTCCGGTGTAAATGTAGAACCCGGAAGTGGTTCAACCATTATGGGCTATGCCGGAATTACTACTCGAGACGTTCAGCCTAATTCGGATGATTATTTTATTTATGCCAGTATCAAACAAGTTCAGGATAACATGGAGACCAAAACGTGTCCCACTCGCATTCCTTTGGCCAATGGGGCTCCGGTAGTTAACGCAGGTCCGGATTATATCATTCCGGCCTCTACACCTTTTGTGTTAACGGGTAGTGCGGTAGACCCCAACGGTGATCCTATGACTTATTGTTGGGAACAAAATGATACTGCAACAGCTTCTACCGGAGCTAGCAGCGGTGCTTTTGCTACTAAAACCGATGGTCCAAATTTTAGATCTTACAATCCAACGATTTCACCTAGTCGCTATTTTCCCAGATTGCAAAGTGTTATTGCCAATCAAACTACAACACAAGGTTCCGAGATTGCCGTAGAATCATTAAGTAGTGTAGATCGTACTATGAATTTTGTACTTACTTCGCGTGATAATGTTCTTAATGGAGGTCAAACCGGTTCAGATGCTATGCAAATTACAGTAACCACGGCTGCGGGTCCCTTTTTGGTGACTTCACCAAATGCAGCTTTAACTTGGCAAGCGGGAACCAATCAAAGTGTTACTTGGGATGTGGCAGGTACAACGGCCAATGGAGTAAACGCTCCTTATGTAGACATATTTTTATCTACCAATGGAGGGTTGAGTTATCCACATCTTTTGGCAAGTCAGGTTCCAAACGACGGTTCCGAAACGATAACCGTGCCCAATTTACCGGGAGCTAATAACCGAATTATGGTAAAAGGAAATCAGCATGTGTTTTATGATATATCAAATGCCAATTTTACTATTTCGGCTCCGGCTTCAACTTTTGGTGTCGCTTTTAATGGTGTGGCCGGTGAACAAAATAAAGCATCTTGTACCGGTAATGTAGTAACCTATACATTTCCTTATGT
>JANJWE010000094.1 GCA_024709705.1 Flavobacterium sp.
GAGTACTAATTTATTCACTTTGAGATCCAATTAAATCAATGTCGTTTAAAGTTTAATTTCCTTCAATTTCTTCTTGAATTGTGTAATAGACAATTCCACTATTCACAACCAATAAGTTGTTCATTATGTAACTGATTAAAATGCTGATACACATTACTATTACCATTATTACAGTGAACATAGAAAAGGTGTCTCCATTGGGAGCCTCTCCGTTTTCAATACTGGTAAACAAATTGAAAACTCCAATTAGATAAGGAATAAGTGAAAAAAGGGTAGTTACTGCTTGTACTATTAAATACATGACAATAGTTGAACCTACGATGGGCCAAAACTTATTTTTGGTATATTCAAATCCTAATCGAAAGGCTTCTACAGAAGAAGTTGTAGTGTTTAGATAAATGTAGAACGAAAGTTGAATCCAAGCCATAAAGGCTGGCAAAACAATCACTAGAACTGGAATTCCAATGATTGAAATCATAAGTAAAATACAAAATCCTCCAAAAAGAAGTCCAATTGTTAATCCAAAACCAATTAAGGCTATAAAAAAGCGACTAATTTTTGCAAAGTTTGCTTTTAAAGCTATTAAAATATCTTTTGTAGTAAAGTCAATTCCTTTTTTTTCAATATAAAGTTTGAAATATAATATCGGGTAACAATAGCTTAGTAATGAGACAAAAAGGGTTAAGAAAATAAAAAACAATACAACACCTATGACCAATGGTAAATTATTTTCAAAATACTGTTCCATATAATTTGTTGAATTACCTCCAATATTGGAAAACATTATTTCAAAATAAACTTTGAATACAAAGTAGGATAACCCCAATAAAAGAAGTAAAAAACCACCATTTATTATAAAATAATGGCGTAAAAAGTGAGTTCCATTTGTTCTGAAAAACAAAAAGGTATCACTAATCAATTCTCCTAATGTTCTTTTTTTATATAGTGTAAGCATAACTTTAAGTGCTTTTTAATTTTGAACTTAATTTTGAGTATATAAATCTAGGGTAAATAAGATAATAAAACGCTATGATACTTAATGTTCCCAAAATGATAGTTATATTGAGCCAATTGGGCATTTCTTTCGAATAACGGGTTACAAAACCTTCTAAAAAACCCGCAGCAATGGTAAAGGGAATGGTACTCAAAAATATTTTGAGTCCGGTTTTAAAACCCATTTTAAAGGAATTAAAACGAGAAAAGGTTTTAGGAAATAAAATAGATGCACCCAAGATAAAACCGGCTGCAGTTTCTATAACTATGGCAAAAATTTCCATAGAACCATGAATCCAGATTCCCTGAACACTTTCCCAAAAAACACCTTGTTGGTAAAAGAAATATTGAAAAGATCCCAGCATGATGCAATTTCGAAGAAAAATATAAAAAGTACCTATGCCTAAAAAGATTCCCCATATAAAACATTGGGCACCCACGTATAGGTTGTTCATTGTTATAGCAATAAAACCACCCCAATTACTACCGCTTTTGTAAACTGCAACCGGATCTTGTTTGGAAATATTTTCTAAAGTCATATTTACATAGGCGTCTCCCATAATCAATCGGACAAAATTCAAATCGTAATGAGCAGATAGAGCACCAATTCCGGTTAAGATAAAAAATAAAACAAAGGCGTAAGATACATATCTACGGTATTCATAAACCAATAGTGGTACTTCCTCGGAAAAGAAATATAGGATTCGATTTCGCTCTGTTCGTTTGGTTTTGTATATTTTTTGGTAAATTTGAGAAGCAAGATAATTGAGGTAAACAACCGTTTTACTTTTAGGGTAATACGTTTGAGCATAAGATAAATCGTTGACAAGATGTATATACAAACTTGCCATTTCATCAGGATTTTTCTTAGCTTTACCAAAAATTGCTTGTTCAAACTCAAGCCATTTTTCTTTATTTTGCTTTATAAATGCAATTTCTCTCATGGTTTGCTAAAATATAAAATATGTCAGAATTATCTATAACTACAACTCAAAATGTGAATATAAATTTTGCAGCGGCCTCTGTTGCAGACAGAATGCTGGCTTATTTACTTGATCTATTGGTGAAAATTGCCTATGGAACTGTAGTTTGGGGTATATTCTTTAAGGCTTTGGGATTAACAAAATACATGGAAAATTTAGATACTTGGTCTTATGCCGCAATTCTTATAGTCCTATTTTTACCGGTTATTTTTTATTCTTTGATTCAAGAAAGCTTGATGGAAGGTCAAACCCTTGGAAAAAAAATATTGAAAATTAAAGTCGTAAAAATAGATGGCTATCAAGCTAGTTTTGGCGATTACATCATCCGATGGTTATTCCGAATAATAGATGTCAATCTCAGTTGGGGTGTAATAGGTTTAATAACTATTGTAGTGAGTGAAAAAACCCAACGTTTGGGAGATATAACGGCCGGAACAGCGGTTATCAGTTTAAAAAATAACATTTCAATTAACCATACTATTTTGATGGATTTGGACCAAGCCTATGTTCCTATTTATCCTCAAGTTATCAAATTATCGGACAATGATGCCCGTATTATCAAAGAAACTTTTTTGAATGCTGTTGCCAAAAGAGATTTTGCTACTTTGATAAAACTCCGCCAAAAAATTGAACAAGTAACGGGAATCAAGAATGTTTCGGGAAACGACACCGATTTTATCAATACCGTACTTAAAGATTACAATTTTTATACCCAATCCATGTAATGAATTTGTCCTTTGAAACTTCGACCCTTTTTTATGCTTTGGATGGTATTGGTACTCTGGCTTTTGCTATTTCGGGTGTACTAACTGCATTTCATAAAAAACTCGATTTATTTGGGGTTTTTATTATTGCATTTGTAACTGCAGTAGGGGGCGGAACTTTGCGAGATGTATTAATTGGAAAAACTCCGGTAGGATGGATGTTAGATTTGAATGTGGTTTACATAATTATTTTGGGTTTTGTCTTAGCTGTTGTTTTAAGAGCTCAGCTTGATAAATTGAGAAAATCACTCTTTTTATTTGATACTATTGGAATTGGGGTCTTTACTCTCATAGGTCTTGAAAAAGGAATCAATAGCGGTTTACATCCTGTTATTTGTATTGCTTTGGGTACAATGACTGCCTGTTTTGGTGGTGTAATTCGAGATATATTGTGTAATGAAATTCCAATAATTTTTAGAAGAGAAATTTATGCCACGGTGTGTATTGTTGGAGGTTTAGTCTTTTTTACTTTGAAATTTTTCAATCTGGATAATGATTTGATTTATGTTATGA